>NZ_JBFUIU010000628.1:0-5278 GCF_056401695.1 Variovorax sp. P4_D9 | reverse complement strand
GGTTTAGTGTGCGCCCGTGAAGGCGTGCCATTTGCAGGGTGAAAGTCCCTGTCGGAGTTGGCCGCAGCTCCGTAGCTGAAGGTAACTGCGTCGTCGCGAGGCGAGGTGGGGAGCAACCGGAAGCGAATTGTCGGTCCGTAGGATGACGAACCTGTTTCGGCGGGGTATGGCGGCGAGCCTGCACTAAAGTGGCGAAGCCTGGAAGGAATGCATCACGCTGGCGTGGCGGTTAAAGCGGTGATGTGGCGTACCACGTGGTTGAGGACGGAACGACAGGAAGATGGCACGAGATAAGCGGGGAGACCTGCCGGTGCGGTGAACGCTGGCAGGAGTCAGAGTCCCAATAGTACCGATCACGGGGAAATTAAGTTGAACCGTGGAGAAATGTGTCAGAGCAAAAGGCGCATTAGGGAAGTGGGGCAGGAAGGTTGATAGCTGAAGACCGGAAAGGAGCAGAGATATGACAATTGAAGCATCGACAGTGTCGGCAACGACTAAACAAGATGCAGGCGTGCTGGGAAGCTGCGTGCAGCGGAAATTCGTGCCAGCTCCAATCTGGACGGAAGCTATGTTGGCTGCTCTACAAAGAGGAGTTCGAGGAGGTAAATGGTACAGTTTGATCGATAAAGTCTATCGCCTTGAAACGCTGGAGCTTGGATGGATCCAGGTGGCGAAGAACGCTGGGGCGGCTGGGGTGGACCGAATGAGCGTGGAGCGATTCGCGCAAGGACGGAGTCACTATCTGGCTGAACTGGCGCAAGCGCTGCGGGACGGGAGTTATCGCCCGTTGCCGGTACGGCGTGTTTACATACCCAAGGGCAAGAAGCAGCGCCCGCTCGGCATACCTGCTGTAAAAGACCGCGTGGTTCAGGCGGCGCTAAAGCTGGTCGTCGAGCCCATCTTTGAGCACGAATTCGAGCCCAGAAGCTATGGCTTCAGGCAAGGTTTGGGCTGCAAGGATGCGCTGCGCGAAGTGGACCGGCATTTGAAAGCGGGCTACTTCTGGGTAGTGGATGCGGACCTGCAAAGCTACTTCGACACGATTCCACATGACCCCCTTCTCACGAAAGTGCGAGATCGTATCGGTGACGGTCACGTGCTGGAACTCATTCAGGGCTTTCTCAAGCAAGACATCATGGAAGACTTGAAGCGGTGGACGCCGATCTCCGGCAGTCCTCAAGGGGCAGTAATCAGCCCCTTGCTCGCGAACGCTTATCTGCACGAGCTGGACGTTGAAATGCGCGAAGCCGGGCTGGTAATGGTGCGATACGCAGACGACGCCGTGGTGCTGTGTCGCAGTCGAGAGGAAGCGCACGCCGCGCTCGCTCGTTTGCGCGCTTGGGTGAGTGCGAACGGCCTGACGCTACATCCCGACAAGACCCACATTGGAGACTGCCGGGAGAAGGGGCAAGGGTTCGAGTTTCTGGGGTACCGGTTTGAAGCCGGGCGACGGTTGGTGCGCGCGAAAAGCTTGATGGCGTTACGGGACAAAGTTCGTGCCCGGACGCGCCGCAATCACGGCGGTTCCATCGAGAGTGTGATCGCGTCGCTCAATCCGACCCTGAAGGGTTGGTACGCCTATTTCAAGCAGGCCCACCGGTTCACATTCTCGTCAATCGACGGCTTTGTTCGGCGTCGACTGCGGGCGATGTTGCGAAAACAGAAACACCGACCGGGTCAGGGACGATGTCTTAGCGATCACAAACGATGGCCAAATTCCTTCTTCGCTAATCTTGGGCTGTTCACGATGTACGAAGCCCATCAATTGGCGCGCCAATCCCGGTGCGGAAACAACTGACTGGAGAGCCCGTCGCGGGAGAACTGCACAGCGGGTTCGGAGGGAGGGGACGGCGAGAGCCGTTTCCTACCCCTATCCTAGGCGAGTGATTATTCGCCCGGCAGCGTTCGCAGGCGCAGGAAGGCCTCGGCCGGCGGCCGGGGCCGCATGCCGGCGACGACGTGGCGGAAGTGCTCGGGGCTGCCGCGATAGCCGCGCTCGTGCACCATGACGAACAGCCGTGCGACCGTGAGGGTGGGGAACTTGGCCAGCGTGGCCAGGATAAAGGGACGGTACGGGTCGACCCGGCTGGGGCGCAGTGGTGAAGGCGGCGCCGCCGAGCCCGCCTGTGCGAGCACGCGCCGCACGGTGTCGCGGTGCACCTGCAACTGGCGCGCGATCGTGCCCACGCGCCAGTGTTCGGCCTGGTAGAGACGCAGGATCTGGGCGCTCAGATCGATAGGGATGATCAACGCAGGCGCTCCTTGATCAAGGGCTGGGTTCGACCACACGAACGGCCCAGCGCGAGGCACGGGCGTGGCGCAGGAAGCCCTGGCGGGCCCACGGCGACAGCGCTGCGGCGCAGCGCCGGCAGATCAGTGCGACGTTGGTGGGGGTGTCGACCGGCTTGGGTTCGGCGGCTTGCTCGCATGGAGGCAGTGGAGCATCGGTTGCCGCGGGCGGGGAACCCTGGTGCGCCACGAAGTTGATCGAGGCCGCACCGTCACACGCAGCTTGAGCAGACTGGCGATGGCGCCATCGCCGGGACCGTGCGGCGTGCGCAAGCCGTCCGGCACGGCTGCGCTGGTAACGCCGCGCAGTCTCGCGGCGCGAGTCCTGGCGCGCCGCGCGCGAGCAGGCGCGGCCGCAGTAGCGCTGACCGCGGTCGCAGCGGCTGCAAAGCAGCACCTGCGCGCGGCACCGCGCGCACACGAAAAGACGGGCGGGATGCTCGGCCAGGCGGTGGGCTCCTCGGAGTCAAGCTCCCAGAGCCGCCACACCGAGCCGAGGCCACGCATTGCGCTGGACGACGGCGTCCGGCAATGCAACACTGGCACCGCATTCGCTGTTGGCGTGTGTAGGGTACGGCTGCGGTTCTCGCTGCCAGGCTAAATGCCGCCGCCGTAACCGCCTACTCAGGGTAACGACGCTCGTTCTACCGCAGATGGCCGCCATCGGCCAAGCCTGCCTCGCCGCCTCGCTCCGKCTCGCCTCAGGGCCGTATGTCAACCGTCGAGCTCAAACGAATTCGCCAGGGAGGCCGCCCTGCAGGGCGGCCTCCCTGGCGAACTCACGTCCCCTCGAACATACCGATCAAACCGGCTCAACACCGCTCATTGCGCAACCGCGTCCTCGCCGCCGAATAGAAGCGTTTCCTGATCGCCGTTCACAGGGGGAAGCGGGGCCGGGTGAATTTCGCTGAACATGGCGAGGGGCAGAGGTCGGAACCGCCGCTGAGAAAAGCGCTAGGCGTTCCGAAATGTAGTAAGTTTCCGACTATCACTATCGCCGGAGCCATGGCCCGCTCAACCTTCGGATTGACGGCCGCAATTCCAAAGCGCTAAATCAACCTTTACCCGACATCGATTGGGGGCGACATGAAGACATCTTCAGTCGCGGCAGTTGTCGCCGGTTGCACATTGACTCTGGGCTGCGACATCGAACCTCACGTCCTATTCGTGACGGAAGGAAATCCGTTTCAGGCTCTGCAGTTGACCGRTGCCCAAGACGGATGCACCGCGCCCTATCGTGTTTCCTACCTTACTTCGGCGGATGGCGGGGCGTCTAGCGGATGTTGGGTACGGGAGGGGCGTCACATCCGCGCTCAATTTCCAAAACTGGTTGACAAACTCATACCAGTGGGCGAGTTCCGCCGCACGACATTGGCTGAGTACCGGGACGCCACCTTGGATGACTAGGGCAAGGGTTGGTCTTCATGAATCGTCCGCGACATCCGCTGCAGCGTTGCATCTCACTGCAACTGAGGAAGTCAGCCTCCGAGGGCCTCGCGGCACGTTCACCTAACCTAGGACCAGCCCAAAAAATCCTGCAGGCGGTCTCCATCCGAATGTCTGTCTCCCGCTGAGCGACCGGCGCGATGCCAGCGAGCCCAGACGCGAGAGGCAAAACTGCCTCGAGCGGTTCAAGCAGCAGCACCGAAGTCGTAGTCCCGCGGGCGCGCTAAGAGGGGTGATCGTACTTTTGGTGCGGTTTGATACGGTCAGTCCAAAAGTCCCTATGCACGACAATCACTTACGGAGGCACGTCTGCGCGCGAAGACTGCCCGGCGCAAGCTATTGACTTTCAAAGGAAAAACTCTCGCGACCGTATCAATCCGCAGAGAAAGTCCGATTACCCCGGAAGGTACCGCTGCAGGTCAGCATTATTTACGGATAAGTTCTAAGGCGGCCGGTTGCGGGCAGCCCCTGCATCGAACCCACCTAACTGCTTGATCTGCTTGAAAGAACATTCCATTGTAGGTTTGGGGCCCGCCCGGAATGCCCTTACGGGCAAGGCGATGTCTATGCTTCGGCTCGAAGGACACAAGGAGCCCACCCATGAGCGAGCGTGTGCTGGCCGACGCCGTGCTGGTACTGCACGGCCTCTTCATCCTGTTCGCCGTGGGCGGCAGCGTTCTGGTCTGGCGGTGGCCGCGGCTGGCCTGGCTGCACCTGCTGGCCGTTGCATGGRCTGCCTGGGTAGCATGGTTCGGATGGGAATGCCCGCTGACGCCGCTCGAAAACGAACTGCGACGCGGGGCCGGCCAGGCAGGCTACAGCGGCGGCTTCATCGATCACTACCTGCTGGGCGTGGTCTATCCCGAGGGGCTCACTCGCGGCGCGCAGATCGCATCGGGAACCTTCGTCGCCGTGCTCAACGTGAGTGTGTATGCGCTGCTGATTCGCTCGTGGCGTCGGAAACGAAGCTGATGCCGCCCGGATCGAGCAGGCTATGCGTTCGGGTCCGATTGAAGAATTTCGACGGCCCGCTTGAACTGGAGCCCCTGTATCGCGCGCTCCTCTATCGCGTGGCTGGAGAAGTACCGCCCGGTGAGCTGAGATAACGCGCCCCTCCTCAGTTCTGCGATGACGTCGCGCGCCACCGGCGGGCACACGGCGTTGCCGAGCGTCACCAACTTCTTCAGGGACCGGGCCGCTTTCGAGGCGCTCGGGCGCGACGCGATTCCGAAGCTGATCGAGGACAAGGCGCCAGGCGAACATGTCCGTGCGTGGGTGGCGGGCTGCGCCACCGGCGAAGAGGCCTATTCGTTGAGCATGCTCTTGCGCGAGCAGACCCAGTCGAAGAATCTGGACATCCAGGTTTTTGCCACTGACATCGACGAGCGAGCCATCGCAACCGCGCGCAAGGGCGTCTACGCCGACGGCATCGTGGAGGACCTCACCCCGGCGCGCCTGAGGCAGTTCTTCGTGCACGACTACGATCAATACCGGATATCCGCCACAGTCCGGGAAACCGTGCTCTTCGCAGTGCACAAGCAGC
>NZ_JBFUIU010000627.1:0-5283 GCF_056401695.1 Variovorax sp. P4_D9 | reverse complement strand
AACCAGACGAGTGCCCCATCTGCCCACAATGTCCGCGGAGCGTTCGTCGCGGCTTCTCGGGGCGACTTCTGAATACGTCTTTGAAGATGACCAGTTATTAATAAGCCAAACCCAGCTGGAGAAGGCGCGAGACATCCGGGCCGCAACCGAGCTTTTGAGGTTCGTCTGCGCAGAAAGGACTCCCTGTCGCTACGGCGGTTTGGCACGTGGAAGTGCTCGGTCTTGGGCTCGTTGCTTCTCCGGCGGCCCATGCGGCGACCAACTTGGCAAGCACAGGCGATCGACCTGGCAGTTTGCATCGAGCGCGAATCGCCCTTCCGGACTAATCTGAAGGTCCACCATGACTTGAAACGTTCTCATATGCAGACGACTACTGACTCCCTGAATTCTTCATTGCATGAACTGTCAATCACCGACGCGGCGGTCGCGATCCGGACAGGATCGATCTCTGCATCGGACTACGCTACAGCGCTCCTGAAGCGCGCGCACGCTCTCGCAGATCTACGCGCCTTTATCACGCTCGATGAGGACACCATTCTTGAAGCAGCAAGACAGGCCGACCTCGAACGGCATGCGGGAAAGGACCTTGGTCCGCTTCACGGCGTCCCTATTGCGATCAAAGACAGCTTCAACACCCGCGACGCGCCGACCTCATTCGGAACCAAGGTGCTGGCGACTCATCAGCCCTCTGAGGACGCCTCCGTCGTTAAGTCGATTCGCGAGGCTGGCGCGATCCCATTTGGAAAGAACAATCTCGTCGAGATGTCGTACGGACTCACCGGCCTGAACGCACATTACGGTCAGGTCAAGAATCCCTACGACCTGACCCGCGTCACTGGTGGCTCCTCAAGCGGTGCAGGAGCCTCTGTCGCTGCCAGGATCGTACCGGCCGCGCTCGGCGGCGACACAGTCGGATCGATCCGCGTTCCATCCTCCCTTTGTGGCGTCGTAGGATTTCGACCTTCCACAGGACGATGGTCGGGCCGTGGGATTGCCCCCATCTCGCATACGCTCGATACGCCCGGGCCCATGACTCGGACGGTGGAGGATTGCGCCTTGCTGGATGCGGTGGCTACCGGACGAGTATTGACATACAAGCCTTCGGTTCAAAACCTCATCGGACTTCGTTTTGGCTTCGCTCCCAAGCAGCATCTGGAGCTAATCGATCCAGAAGTTGAAAGGTCCTTTCTCGACACTCTGAACAAATTTCGGGACGCGGGGGCCGAGATTGTTGAGATCGATCTTGGCGAAGATTTCTCAACCTTGGCGTACCAGGCGAACTGGCCGATCTTTTTTGCCGAAACCATGCCTCACGTCACTGCGTTCCTGAAGGAACAGAAGATCCCAGTGTCGTTTGAAGAGATCTATGCTGGACTTGGGCGGAATGTGAAAGCCTTTTGGGCCGATAGCGTAGTCGCGAATAGCCCTAATGCAATCTCCAAGGAGATGTACTCTAGGTCACTCAATATGCAGCGCACGGAGCTGCAGCTAAGGTACGCCGACGCCTATCGTTCCAATCAGATAGATGCATTGCTCTTCCCCACAACGCCAACCATTGCTCCCCTGATAGATGAGCAAGTGCCCTTCGTCATTGCTGGGCAGGTTGTGGACCGCATGCTCTTGGCCAAGAACGTCTACCCTTCCAGCTGCGCCGGGCTACCGGGAATCAGTCTACCCATTGGGCTGTCCTCGTCCGGACTTCCCATCGGAATGGAGATAGACGGCCCATCGGAGAGCGATGAAAGCATCCTGGATATCGCTGCGCGGATCTCCGCAATCATCGGTCACCTTCCGGCGCCGAAAACGATCTGAATCATTGATGCAGATAGGACACGACTTCTTCTCCTCGGTGCCCATCGACATGAGGTTGCGCAGGTACATGCTGGTCGGCGCGGCGAAGCTCTCATGGATCCGAGATGGTCGGGAACTCCATCGGCAAGCCGCCGGCCAGCATCACCCCCCGCTTGACCGCCTCGATGAGCTGGGGCGCGTTGCCGTGGCAGGCGTTGTAGGCACTACCCGTGTTGGCGATGCCCACCACGGGGCGGTCGAGCGCCGTGTCGGTGTAGCCCGCACCCTTGATGAAGGCCTTGCGCAGGAACAGGGAGAAGTCCTGGTCGCCGTAGCCTGGTTCTTCAGGCCGGTCGGCGGCTTGCCATGACGTTGTTCCGCTTGGTTGATGACGCCCGCTTCGGGTCGTCCTCGGTATCATCTCCCAAATCAATCAACCAACCGAGATGGGTGGCGCTCGAGTCTTGCCGTCCGCAGCCCCGGCCGATTCACGTTCACGCATCCACGCGACCTCATTCATTGCACGACCTGGGCCTCCCACTGACCTCCTGTCGAATTGTCAGTTCATCAACGAGATAGGCCGCGGCGCCAATCGCATCTTGACCCCAGGGGTTCAGTTTTCGATCGGCACCGATACGGCGCCCCCATCGACCCGCGCACCGTCGTCCTTGCGCAACATCGTGATCAGTTCGTCCAGCGCACCCACGGCGCCCTCCGCGTCCCGAACCCGCAGGCAGTGGACGACCTTGCGTCGAAGCGGGAACACGTCGGGCCTGGGACGCACCGGTATCACGTGCGTCATGCGCTCGCGCAACACGGCCGTCATCGTCTGAGCCATGAGTCGCAGCGCTTCGTTGTGGCCAGCCAAGGTGATCGACGAAAAGAAGCGCGCTGTAGCCTCGATGCGCAACGGGAGCGCGTCCGCGCCCTGGTGCTGCTCGATCTCGTCCACGGCTGCCTCGATCGCGTCCACTTCCGCGTCGGTGGCCCGGTCGCAGGCCAGCCGAAGCAGCTTCCCGTAGAGCGCGCGATAGGCCTCGTCGATATCGACCGTTCCCAGTTGTCCTTCGAGCACCAGCTTGCGCAGCGACTCGGCCAGCATCATGTAGGCACCCTTGTAGAACACCAGCGCGTGGTCGGCGGAGTCAGTGGTCATGTGCTTCACCTCGCCGATGAAGATGTCGTGGTCGCCGGCCTCATGGCGGGCATGGACACGGCATTCGAAGCTGGCAAGGCAGTCGTCGATGAGCGGCGTCCCGAGCGGGCCCGGACGCCAGGCCACGCCTTCGAACTTGTCGGCGATCTTGCTCGATGCAAAACGGCCAGACAGCACGTCCTGGCTCTGCGACAGGATGTTGATGGCGAAGGCATCGGCCTCGACGAAGGTGCCCAGCAGACTGCTCGCCTTGCGCAGGCTGAACAGCACCAGGGGCGGCTCCAGCGAGACCGAACTGAACGAGTTGCAGGTCAGGCCCACGGGCTTCCCGTCTGCAGTGTGGGTCGTGATGATGGCCACCCCGGTTGGGAAGCAGCCCAGCAACTGGCGAAACAGCTTGGGATCGATGGCCTCGGTGTCCGGCGTCGGATGGCTCACGGTGTTGTCCCCTGGCGCTTGAAGAGTTGAACGATGTTGCCCTCGGGGTCGCGCAGTGACAGCACAGCGCCATGCGAGCCCATGTCCCGTGTGCCGAGCACCTCGCCGCCCGAGGCGGTGACACGCTCCGCGGTGGCCGCGAAGTCGTCCACCTCGAACACCATGACGACGCCGGAGGTCGCCGGCACGGCTTCTTCGCGGCAAGCCAACGCGACGCTGGTGTTGCCCACCCCGTACTGGATCCAGCGGTCCTTGTCGCGGAACTTGAGCTGGAGCCCGAGTGCCGATTCGTAGAAGGCATGGAGTTCGGCGGGCCGTTCGGCCACCACGAACACGTTCTGCAGGCGTTTTGGCGATTCCATGGTTTGGCTCACTGTTCGGTCTTATAAAGATTGGTCAGCGATGCCTTCAGGAAGCCACCGTCGACCACGATGTCCTGCCCGTTGATGTACGTGGACGCATCGCTCGAGAGGAAGCACACGGCATCCGCGATGTCCGCAGGGAGGCCGAGGCGCCGGGCAGGAATTCTGGAGGTGCGGTTCTTCAATGTGTCCTCATCGCGATAGTGCACCTCCGACAAGGGGGTGCAGATCATGCCGGGGCTGACGGAGTTCGCGCGAATGCCGCGCGGACCCCATTCCACGGCCATCTGGCGGGTCAGCGCCCGCATGGCGGCCTTGGTCGGTCCGTAGGCGCCGACCCGCGTGGGCACCTGCGCGGCGATCGACGCCACGTTGATGATGCTGCCCGCCTGCTGGTCGAACATCATCGGCACCAGCGCCTGCGCGCACAACAAGGCGCCGCGCAGGTTCACCCTGAAGATGCGGTCCCAGACGTCGATCGGGAGGTCCTCGAGTGCCACGGGCGACGCGGTGATGGCCGCGTTGTTCACCAGCACGTCGCAACGACCGAAACGCGAACGCGTCAGTTCTGCCATCGCGGCGATGGACGCAGGGTCGGCGATGTCGCAGTGCACGGTCAGCAATCCATCGGCCTCGGTGGGCGCGGCCGGATAGCTGATGTCGACCTGCACCACCTTTGCGCCGATCGACCGAAGATGTTGGCAGATGGCGAGGCCCAGGCCTCCGGAGGCGCCGGTGACCACGGCCACCTTGCCCTGCAAGGCGTTGTTATCGAAAGTGGTGGGAGAGAGCATCGGTGACAGAGCGAGTGGCAGTGCGAAGGACGCCTGAGGCGGCGTCATGAAAAAGAGAGTGGCTCCGGATGCGCTTCAGGCAGCCACGGCGTTCATCGATTCGACTTCCTTGCGGATCGCCGGGATGATCCGTTCGCCCCACAGCTCGATCTGCCGCAGCATCGTCTTCTGGTCGAAATCGCCCAGCTGCGTCTGCAGCGCGATGTGCTTGGGCCGCAGGATGCTGATTTCTTCCAACATCTTGTCGATCACCTGGTTGACCGAACCCACCGGCAGGTTCTTGCGCAGTTGTTCGAAGCTCGGGTCCGTGGGCGAGGGCACTTCCTTCACCATGTAGCCATCGTCCGATTGGGCGCGACGGAACTTTAGGCTCTCCGAGATGCGGCGCTGGAAGCGCGCGTTGTCCAGGTAGGCGTCGATCTCGGACTGGTTGTCGGAGGCAAATGCGCAGCGCAGAAAGCCGAACTTCACGTCGTCATCGAGATCCGCGCCGTTGTCATGTGCCACCTTGTCGAGGCGCTCGCGCAGGGCCACGATCGCATCCGTGCCGTTGAGGAGTGCCGTCACGAAGAGGTTGTGGCCTTCGCGCACGCCCCGACCCAGGGTGACAGGGTTGCCCGAGGTGATCCAGAGCGGAGGCATCGGATCTTGCACGGGACGCACGGCGATGGAACTGGGCGGCAGCTTGAGGTACTTGCCATCGTATTCAACGATCTTCTGGGTCAGGCCCTTGGGGATGATG
>NZ_JBFUIU010000626.1:0-5285 GCF_056401695.1 Variovorax sp. P4_D9 | reverse complement strand
GTGCAGAGCCACGGCAGATCGCAGGTCAAGGTGGCGTGCTACCTGTCAGCCGAATTCCTGATGGGTCCGCAACTGGGCAGCAACCTCATCAATCTGGGCATCGAGGCGAGCGCGCGGGAGGCGATGCGCGCGCTTGGCCAGAACCTGGACGTGCTGCTCGAGCTTGAAGAAGAGCCGGGACTCGGCAATGGCGGCCTCGGGCGCCTGGCAGCCTGCTACCTCGATTCGCTTGCGACGCTGGAGGTGCCGGCCATCGGCTATGGCATTCGGTACGAGTTCGGCATCTTCGACCAGGACATCCGTGACGGCTGGCAGGTGGAGGTGACCGACAAGTGGCTGCAGAAGGGCAACCCCTGGGAGATCGTGCGCCCCGACACGAGCTTCTATGTCAATTTCGGCGGCCACACCGTGTCCGACACCGATGCGCAAGGACGCTATCGCGTGCGCTGGGAGCCGTCGCGCACGGTCAAGGGTGTTGCCTGCGACACGCCGGTACTCGGTTACCGCGTCAACACCTGCAACACCTTGCGGCTGTGGAAGAGCGAGGCAGTTGAGTCTTTCGACTTCCGGGACTTCAACGTCGGCGACTACTACGGCGCGGTGGACGAGAAGGTGGCCTCCGAAACGCTCTCGAAAGTGCTCTACCCCAACGACGAGCCGGAGGTCGGCAAGCGCCTGCGCCTTGCGCAGCAGTACTTCTTCGTCTCCTGCTCGCTCCAGGACATGCTGCGCCTGCTCGACCTCAAGGGCGTGCCGATCGCACGCCTTGCAGATGTGTTCGCGGCGCAACTCAACGACACCCACCCATCCATCGCCGTCGCCGAGCTGATGCGGCTCCTGATCGACGAGCGAATGCTGGATTGGGAGCAGGCTTGGGAGATCACGCTGCGCACGCTCGCCTACACCAACCACACGCTGCTGCCCGAGGCCCTCGAAACCTGGGGGCTGCCGTTGTTCCGGAGCATGCTGCCACGTCCGCTAGAGATCATCTACGAGATCAACCGCCGCTTCATGGATGAAGTACGTCAACGCTATCCCGGTGACGATGCGCGCTTGAGGCGGCTGTCGCTGATCGACGAGACCGGCGAACGGAAGATCCGCATGGCGAACCTGGCCACCGTCGGCAGCCACGCCGTCAATGGCGTGGCCGCGCTGCATTCGGAACTCCTGAAGCAGACCGTCCTGCAGGACTTCGCCGCGTTGTGGCCGGAGCGCTTTCACAACGTGACCAATGGCGTCACGCCGCGGCGCTTCGTGGTGCTGAGCAATCCGGGGCTTTCGCGGCTGCTGGACGCAACGGTGGGCGAAGGCTGGGTCAAGGACCTTGCACGGCTCAGGGGGCTGGAAGCTCACGCCGACGATCCGGCATTCCAGGAGAAATGGCGCAAGATCAAGCGATCGAACAAGGAGACGCTGGCCCAGCGCATTCGTGGCCGCACCGGCGTCGTGGTCGACCCCGACGTCCTGTTCGACATCCAGGTCAAGCGCATCCACGAATACAAGCGCCAGCACCTCAACGTGCTGTACATCAGCACGCTTTACCAGCGTCTGCGCCGCAACCCGCAGCAAGACATCGTGCCTCGTTGCTTCCTCTTCGGCGGCAAGGCCGCACCGGGCTACCACATGGCCAAGCTCATCATCCGCCTCATTAACGGCGTGGCCGAAGTCGTCAACGAGGATGCGATGGTGGGGGGACRCTTGAAGGTCGTGTTCTTCCCGGACTTCAACGTCAAGAACGCGCATGCCGTCTATCCGGCCGCCGACCTGTCCGAGCAGATCTCGACGGCGGGCAAGGAAGCCTCCGGCACCGGCAACATGAAGTTCATGCTCAACGGGGCCTTGACCATCGGGACGCTGGACGGCGCCAATGTCGAGATTCGCGAGGAGGTCGGTGACGACAACTTCTTCCTCTTCGGATTGACCGCCGAGGAGGTGGACCGGGTCAAGCGCGACGGCTACCGGCCCGCAGACCGAGTGGAAGGCAACGACGAGTTGCGGGAAGCCCTGGAGCTGGTGGCAAGCGGGCATTTCTCGCGCGGCGATCGCGAAGTGTTCCGCCCCCTCGTCGAGAACCTGCTGTATTCGGATCCCTTCCTGGTGCTGGCCGACTATGCCGACTACCTGCGATGCCAGGAGCGCGTGGACGCCGCGTGGAGGGACCCGAATCGCTGGACGCGCATGTCGATCCTCAACACTGCCCGCGCCGGCAAGTTCTCATCCGATCGCTCGATCCGCGAGTACTGCGACAAGATCTGGGAGATTTCGCCGGCAAGGATCAGCCTTGACTGAGGGCCGATCGGTCCCGATCTGCTCGACGCGCATTCGCATAGGTACCATCGCCGGACCTCGACGGACAGCTATTTTTCCAGACGCGCTACGACATCGACAACTGGTTGACTTGGTGCTACAGGTCGAATAGCTTTGCTTTGCCGACGTAATATCTATCGATGCGCCACTCCTCTAAGATCTTGATCGCAACCTCGAAGTCCTGCTCGCGAGTTTGAAGTCAACCTCGGACTCGAGGGCAAGCACGAGTCGAGCATTTCCTCACGGATTGGACTGCCCGATGGCGGACAGTCGTGAAAGGCGGCTCGTGGCCGGGACTGTCAGTTCACCAAACTCGCCAGCGGACCCTATCGAATAGGGCGAAAAGCGGACGCTCAAGCCTTGACAACTTAGTCCGCTATGGCTGCTTCGGCACTGCGTAGCGCGCATGCGCGGAATTTGCTCTAGCAGGCGGGCCAAGTTCCGAGTACGCTCGCCGTGTCGAATTTTGTTGCCGCCCTCCGGGAACACCGAGAAATGGCTCGGGGAGCTCCTGGTGATATGTGCATCTGCTCTACCGATGAACCGAGGAGACGCTTGTGAACAATCAAGCCAAGCCGAAGAATCAGGGATCGGACGATGGGAGGATTCGTACGCATCTCCCGATGCGCAACACGTCGAGGCCCGGCCTCATCACCTACGACGCGCGGGACCCCGACACCAAGTTTCCACCGATCGACCAATTGCGCCCACCCAAGGGAGCGCCCAACGTGTTGATCATCCTCATCGACGATGCCGGCTTTGGTTCGGCCAGTGCCTTTGGCGGCCCTTGCCAGACCCCGAACGCGGAGAAGCTGGCAGCGGCCGGCCTGAAGTTCAACCGCTTTCATACCACCGCCCTTTGCTCGCCGACGCGTCAGGCCTTACTAACCGGACGCAACCACCACTCCTGCGGCATGGGCGGGATCACCGAAATCGCCACGGGGGCCCCGGGCTACAGCTCGGTGCTTCCCAACTCCATGTCGCCCTTGGCACGCACGCTGAAGCTCAACGGCTACTCCACCGCGCAATTCGGCAAGTGCCACGAGGTGCCGGTGTGGGAGACGAGTTCGGTCGGCCCTTTCGACGCGTGGCCGACTGGCGGCGGCGGCTTCGAGTATTTCTACGGTTTCATCGGGGGCGAAGCCAACCAGTGGTATCCGAGCCTGTATGAAGGCACCAACCCGGTCGAGCCGAAGAAGACGCCCGAGGAGGGTTATCACTTGATGGAGGACATGACCGAAAAGGCCATGTCCTGGATCGGACAGCAGAAGGCCCTCGCTCCCGACAAGCCGTTCTTCGCGTACTTCGCGCCCGGCGCCACCCACGCGCCCCATCACGTACCCAAGGAATGGGCCGACAAGTACAAGGGCAAGTTCGAACAGGGATGGGACAAGCTGCGCGAGGAAACCATTGCCCGGCAGAAAGTGCTGGGTGTGATCCCGGCCGATTGCGAACTCACCGCGCGCCACGAGGAAATTCCCGCATGGGACGACATGCCGGAAGCGCTCAAGCCGATCCTGCGCCGGCAGATGGAGGTCTACGCAGGCTTCATGGAGTTCACCGACCATCACGTGGGCCGCCTGCTCGACAGCCTGGAGAAGCTCGGCATCCTCGACGACACGCTCGTCTACTACATCGTCGGCGACAACGGGGCCTCCGCCGAGGGCACGCTGAACGGTGCCTACAACGAGATGGCCAATTTCAACGGACTCGCCGCACTTGAAACGCCTGAGTTTCTGATGGCACGCTACGACAAGCTCGGCGGCCCGGAGTCGTACAACCACTATGCCGTGGGTTGGGCCCACGCAATGAATACCCCCTACCAATGGACCAAGCAGGTGGCCTCCCACTGGGGCGGCACACGCAACGGCACGATCGTCCATTGGCCGAAGGGGATCGAAGCCAAGGGCGAGATGCGTTCGCAATTTCATCACGTGATCGACATCGCGCCGACGATTCTCGAGGCGGCGGGCTTGCCCGAGCCGGTCGAGGTCAACGGCATGGCGCAAGACCCGCTCGAAGGCGTCAGCATGCTGTACACGTTCAACGACGCGAATGCGGCAGAGCGGCACGAGACGCAGTACTTCGAGATGTTCGGCAACCGTGGCATCTATCACAAGGGCTGGACCGCGGTCACGAAGCACGGGACGCCGTGGATCCTCATGGGCCGCAAGACCGTGGCGCTCGACGACGATGTCTGGGAACTCTACGACACGACCAAGGACTGGAGCCAGGCCCGGGACCTGTCGAAGCAGATGCCCGAGAAGCTGCACGAGTTGCAGCGGCTGTGGCTGATCGAGGCAACACGCTACAAGGTGCTGCCCATCGACGATCGGGTGGTCGAAAAGATGAACCCCGACACCGCAGGCCGGCCCGTCCTGATCAGGGGAAAGACGCAGTTGCTGTTCGGCGGTATGAGCCGGCTGTCGGAGAATTGCGTGCTCAACCTCAAGAACAAATCGCACTCCGTCACCGCCCAGATCGAGGTCCCGGGCTCCGGCGCGCAGGGCGTGATCATCGCGCAAGGCGCGAACATCGGCGGATGGAGCCTCTACGCGCACCAGGGCAAGCTCAAGTACTGCTACAACGTGGCGGGCGTGAACCACTATTTCGTCGAATCCGCGGACCCGCTGCCGACCGGCGAGCACCAGGTGCGCATGGAGTTCGCCTACGCAGGAGGTGGTCTCGGCAAGGGTGGCCAAGTGACGTTGTTCGTCGACGGCAAGAAGGCGGGCGAGGGTTCTGTTCCGATGACGCAGGCCATGGTCTTCTCTGCGGACGACGGTTGCGATGTGGGCGAAGACAGCGGCGCGCCCGTGTCCCCCGACTACGGGCCCAAGGACAACGCATTCAACGGGCGCGTCAAAGGCGTGCAACTCGCCATATCCGATGCTGCGGAGAGCGTAGACCATCTGGTCTCGCCGGAAGATGCCATGCGTATTGCGATGGCTCGGCAATAGCGGCGTACAACCCTGATA
>NZ_JBFUIU010000625.1:0-5299 GCF_056401695.1 Variovorax sp. P4_D9 | reverse complement strand
GTACCTGACCACGTAGCCGCACATCGCGTTCAGTGCGCGATCCGTTGACTTCTGGACTCGCGCCGGGACATCCTGCCTCGGTACCGAAGGCAGCGTTTTCGCTATCACCTCGGCGTCGTCGACGGCAGCGCTGACGTCGTCCGCCATGGTCGGGACGGCCTCGTCGGGGTCTTTCGGATTCATATACTTCCTTCGCTTAGAACTGCGCTACGGCAGGTGCATGCCATCTGGGAAGAATGAATGGATCCTCGCCGCCAGCATTTGGTCGTGTGTCAGCACGCAGGGCCGCGGTATGTAGGAACGCGGCGAACTTTGCACGGCCGCCGACGGGTGGGTAACCTCCGCCGGACGGCTTCCTGCGCGTCGTCGAAGACGATGGGCTTGTCGAGCAGCTCGAACTCGGACCGGGTGGCGTGCAGCCAGCGCAGGGGCAGCGCCTCGGCGGCCAATTGGGTCGGTTCGATGCTCGGTCCGCGCTCGATCTTGGCCTCGTCGACCGGCGCGCCGCGCAGGAAGCGCGATTTGTTTGTCGTAGGCATGGTTCTCGATCACCTCCAACGCCAGGCACCCCGTCGCGCCGCCGTGGCGCGCGAACTGCAGCAGCAACCGGTTGCTGCGGTCCAGCTTGGCGCGGTARTAGCCGCCGCAGTGCAGCTTCTTGACATCTGGACTCTTGAAGTCGCCCGGCCTCGATGGCTGCGCGAACCTTGGTGAAGGCGGAATTGACCCTGCGCAGGTCAAGGTCCTTGTACTGCAGGAGGCGCATGTGCGGTGTTGAGTATCGACCAATGTACTTATCCGGATTCAGCCCGGCGAGCACCACGAACTTCCCATACGTGCTGCAAGGCTTTCGAAAAGGTCACCCGAGGAATTCGGGCTGCCCGGCAGGCGGCGCAGTGTTGGCGAACCTTGCGGTCTATTTGAGGGGTGGTGTTGCTGGGCGCTCCGGTGACAGGCGCGCTGCCATCCATGGGTTTACGCAACCTGCGCGTGCATCCCATCAACAAATGCCGCCGCGGGAACGCCAAAGCGGCCAGCCAGCGCCCGCATCTGGCGCAAGTTCAGTTCCCGCTTACCGTTCAGCACCTCCGAGACCACGCCTTGCGACCCAAGCTCTTCGGCCAGGTCAGTTTGCTTGAGTCCGTGCTGGTCCATCAGGAAGCGAAGCATTTCGCTTGGCGCGACGTCTTTGGCAGGATAGTGAGCGACGTCGTAATCCCCAATCAACTCACCGAGCGTCGCGGCCAGATCGGCCAGAGGGTGCGTCTCATCAGCAGCGCCGGCATCCAGCAAGGCATTCAGCGACGCCACGGCCGCGTCATAGTCGCCCTCAGTGCGGATGGGGCGAAGCGGAACATGCTTTGAGAGAGCCAGGAAGTGCCCGGCCAACTCATCAGCGGCTTGACGATCAATCACGGCTTCCATTTGTCGTACTCCTGGTGAGTGAAGACATGTCGAACAAACAGCATCTGGCGGTTGAAATGGATCGAGGAAATCACCCGATACTTGTTCCCGCCAATGTCAAACACGTAGAAGTCGCCGACCTTGTCTGTCGCGTTGAAAGCCCCCTTCAGTTCTGCATAGGAGAAGGTTGCGGTTTCGACGATCTTGCACCACGCCTGCAGCGGGGCCTCGGCATCGCGATGAAGAGCTGCGAACTTGGTCCAGGCTTTGTTGGAGATCACCCGCATCGATTGCAGTATATCTCATTTTGAGATATCCCCGTGCCACCTCATATCCGGCTGAGCAACTCCGCCTTCTTGTTGGCAAACTCGTCGTCGCTGATGATGCCCTTGGAGCGCAGGTCGGCGAGCCTTTCGATGGTGGCGAACACGTCCTGCTGGTTACCAGAGGGCGCGTTGTTGTAGCCATTGCCGTTGTTGACGCTGGCCTGCGGGTTGACTGGCTCATTGAACGCCGGCGTAGGTGGCGCCACATTTGGCGCGACGCCATCGACCGAGATCACGGGCAGACTGGCCACGTCGATCAAGCCGTACTGGCTGTTGAAGCCCAGGCTGCCGCCGTACGACTGTTGCTGCCCGAAGGCGCCGATCTGGTGGTCCAGCGTGTCGTACACCGTGACGCGTCCATTGACCTCGATGGCCAAGCGCCGCGCCTGCGCGAAGTAGGCATAGCGCACGCCGTTCTGCGCGCCAGTGCTGTTCGGAAAGCGCAGGTCGGTAGGCCACCAGTCGTTCGTTGTACCGGGCACGAACAGGCTGGCCTGGCCGAAGTTGCCGCTGCCCTGCTGCTGTCCGCCACCACCATAGCTGGTCTGTGCTTGCCCGTTGTTGTAGCCACCGCCCTGGCTTTGCGACTGGAAGCTGCCGCTGCGCACCAGGTCCGGCTGGCTGGCGACGAGGTTCGACAGGTCGCTGCACAGGCTGTCGACGCGGCCCTTAAGGTAGTTATTGAACATGTCCGACAGCATGATCATGCCGCCGCGCATCCACTGGCCCGAGCCGGAGAATTCGGGGTGGTTGAACTGCGCCTGGCTGCCGTTTCCATTGATCACCGAGTCCAGCATGCTGAGCGTCGCTTCCACGCTGAAGCCGTTGCGCTGCGCGATGTCGTTGATGACTTGCTGGCCGGCCGGGGAGAGTTGTCGCATGGGAGGTGTCTTGTCGAAGGGAAGGGGCGCGATTGTGAGGCTTCGACAAGACACTGTCGTGGCACGGGCTTTCAGAAAGAAAATACCGCTGCGTCATCGGCAAGGAAAGGGCGGGCTCGCAGGTCGGCAGTTGGCCGTCGGCACGGACCGCATCTGCCTGCGCATCAATCTCCATTTTTGGCACGCGGCGCGCGTGCATTCACGCATCAAGCGACCTCGGATTCTCTCGACGTTGTCGCGAAGTCAAGTTCCGAAGTAGATCAGCCGTCCGCAAAGAAAAGTCCCAAGCTCCGCTTTCGGCAGGCTCTGTCGTACCGCTGACGAATTCGAAGGACGGCAACCAGTCTAAGAGCGGTAGTCGCGCCTCGCGCGGAAGGACGCACTCTGGCGCCCCGCCGACTTAATTTTTGGACTGAACGTCCGTACTGGCTGGCGGAGAGGTCGCGAGCGTCACCAGAACCGCCACCAACGCCGCGAACGCGCCACCAGCGGCGTGAGATCGAGCTGAGTGCTCGATGTCGTCAACGGTCGCGCGCGGCGACGAATCTCGGTCTCGTATTCATGGGCGTAGCCCCGTGCGTGCAATGCACCCTGAAGGGCCTGTCGACGCCAAGTCGGAGCGCGCTCCCGCAGATCAGCGTCGGAGAGTTCACCGGGTTCAGTCATTGGGTGATTTTGCCGCGGCACGTGGCTTCACTCGCGTGAACGGCTGCGCGCCTCGGTTGCATTCTGCGCAGCGTTGGGTACCAGCAATGTCTCCACCCCCACCCGCCGGGCGTGGCCGCGGCGGCGCCTCCCGCATGGACCGCCGCGTGCTACCAATAGATTCGAAAACTCGCCGCGTGAACTCGACCGCTTTTGCGCACTGATCGCCGACCCGCGCGCGAACGCTAGAGTTGGTAGCGGAATGCCCAAGATAAAATGGCGATTCGGCATCCCTATGTGGGCGAAGGATTCGAATGACAAGAAAAGCGAGATCGGCGCCGCTGCCCGCGGAGGGCCCTGAACGCGATACTACCGGCCCGCGCTCCCTGACGCGCCTGCTGGGATTGTTTGACGTGTTGTCGCTGACGCAGAACGGGATGTCACTCGCCGAGTTGAGCGCAACTCTGGCATCGCCGAAAAGCAGCCTGCTGAATCTGCTGCGCCCCCTCGTGGCCGAAGGCTACCTGATCCACAGTGAGGGCAGCTATCGCATCGGCCCCTCGATCATCCGCCTCTCGGCGAGCGTGATGTCCGCATGGAACTTCCCGAAGATGATCCGGCCTTTCATGGAAGAACTCGTTGAGCGCACCGGCGAGACCGTGCTGCTCGGCGTGCTCAACCGTGAGGCCGAGGCCGTGGCGTTTGTCGAACTCGTCAATAGCCCTCATCCGGTTCGCCTGCAAGTACCTGTCGGTACGATTCGGCCGCTCTATGCGAGCCCGACCGGCTGGTTGCTGCTCGCATATGCCGATAAGAGCTTCAGGGACCAGTACATGGCCTCGGTGCAGTTCAAGCTCAAGATGCCAGCCGGGATCGCGAGGGCCTCGATTGCGCGCGAGATGGCAAAGATCCGGACAGAAGGTGTGTGCAGTTCCATTGATACCCCGATCGCTGGGGTCGGGTCCGTGATTGCGCCTGTATTCGACGGCAATGGAGAGTGCATCGCATCGCTCAGCGTCGCTGGCCCGGCAGATCGATTCCGCAAGGATATGGATTCGCTCAGAGCGACAGTCAAGGAAGTGGCTGCGAGGGCTTCGGGCGTCGTCGGGGCTGTCCAGCCGAGGAGCATGCCACCCTTCATTCCTTCATGACGATCTGGCCATCTTCGATGAGGCGCCCCATCTTCTCGTACTCGGCGGCCAGGAATGCGGCATAGGCCTTCGATGTGCCCCCGACGCGCTCCACCGCCGCCGCTAGCATCTTCTCGCGGACCCGGTTGTCGGCCAGCACCTCGTTGGTCGCCCAGTTCAGCTTGTCGATGACCGGGCCTGGCGTACCCGCTGGCACGTTCAGCCCCACGAAGGTGTACGCCTCGTAGTCCGGGTAGCCCTGCTCGCCCACCGTTGGCACGTCCGCAAGCGAAGGCGAGCGGTGCTTGCCCGTCACAGCGATCGGCTTGATCTTGCCGGCTCGAATCAGCGGCTCGGCCACCGCGATCGAGCCGAACGCCAGATCGACGTGACCGGCCATGAGGTCGGTGAACGCCGGGTTCTCGCCCTTGTAGGGCACGTGATTCAGGCGGATGCCAGCCAGCTTCTGGAAGTACTCGCCCGCCAGGTGCTGCGGACCGCCCTGCCCGGTGGTTCCGTAGCTGATCTGGCCCGGCTTGCTTCGCGCCAGCTGTACCAGCTCCGGCACAGTGTTGGCCGCGAGCGTGGTGCGCGCCACCAGCACGTTGGGAACGTTGTGAATATGGATCACGGGCACCAGGTCTTTGCGGGGATCGAAGGCCTGCTTCGTCAGGTGCGGCTGTATCACCTGCGGGCCAGTGGTGCAAAAACAGACGGTATAGCCGTCCGGCGCTGACTTCGCGACATGGTCGGTCCCTATCGCGCCTGCCGCTCCGGCCTTGTTCTCGACGATCACGACCTGATCGAGCACCCTGCCGAGTTCCTGTCCCATGAGCCGGCCGAGCACGTCCGTCGCTCCGCCCGCGGGAAAGGGCACCACCAGGTGTATGGGCCTGAGCCGGGGATAGTCCTG
>NZ_JBFUIU010000624.1:0-5302 GCF_056401695.1 Variovorax sp. P4_D9 | reverse complement strand
GCCGCGTCATCTACTGCGCGCCCGGATTGCAGCAATCCGTGGCCGCGGCAATCGTCAACGCGAGGCGCATGCTCGGTCGCGAAGCCGTTCGCGTCGTTCTGGATCTCGACGACCGCACCACTCGGATGGGCTACGGCGAGTTCGACGCTGTCACTCTGTTGGCAGACGAGGATGTCGATGTTCGGGTAGAACCGGGCCTACGCAGCTGCGTGCTTGTGTGTGATGACGCTGGGTTCGCCTTCTTCGCGCCGCCGATGCTTGTGGAAGTCCAAGACGACGAGCACGTGGGCGCGAACGCATTGGCCCTGGTGCCTGAGCAGCTCGAAGCGGTGGTCAGATCACTGCTCCCCTCAGCCAAAGCGGACCATCCGGTCGCTGATCAACCCGAGCTCGGAAAAGAAGAGTTGTCCGAGAGCCGACTGGAGCAAGTGAAGGCTGCGCTGGACGCCAACCCGCCACAGAGGTTCGACCTCGCTCGCAAGGTCAACGTCTTCAATGCGTTCATTGAGTTCGTGGAACTGAAACTCACCGGGCTCCACATTGCCCAGCACACCGTGCGATTGCCGCCGGATCTGGTGCTCGCCCTGCGCGATGACGCAACGGCAAAGCGCCTGCTCACAACATTCAAGCTCGTTGGTGACGAAAGCAAGGTCGCCAAGGAAGCCGCGGAGATCGACCAGGAGGTTCGCGCGATGCGCAAGCTTTACACCCGGTCGCTTGGCGATGGCTTGGGCACTGTCATTCTGCGCTCCAAGAAGGATCCTTTTGACAAGTGCATCGCCGGTATTCGTAGGGACATCGAGAAGTTTCAGCAAAAAGTCGTCGAGCGACTCGAGAAGGAACTCGAATCCTCTCGAAAGCGCCTCGTCGATGGCCTGTTGCCTGCGGTCAAGAAAAGTCCACCTGAGACTCTGATAGCACAGGTTAGCGGAAGACCCACGATGCCCGTGCTGAGGCAATTTCTTGATGACGAGTTGAAGCGCGTTTTCCCTTCTGCAGACAGCCTTGTCGGCGAAATGAAACTCGAAACCGTAGAGAAGGGTGTGACCTACGCCACACTGTGCAATCCCGAATTTCAAGAGCGTGTGCGCTCGGCCTTTCCCTACGAGAACTGGGACAAGCCGTTTCGCGAATTCGACGCCGCTCCCGCGGTCGTGCAGAGCCGACTCGTTGAGATTCAAAAGACTGGCTCAACGACGTGAGGAACCAACCGGCCAACGTCGTCATGAGCGAGGGGGAGCAGCGGGTCACAGTGGCGGACGGCTATCTCGATCGCTCCTGTCCTCCTCGTCGTGCTCGGGGTCGCGCGCCACGGGCCTGAAGCCGCTGGAGTTTCCGCTGGCGATCGTGTGCAGGAGGCTGGCCAGCGGGTCGACGCGCTGCTGGTTGTCGTTCTCGTAGAGGCCGAGGTGCTTGAAGAGCTTCTCGAGGGCGGCGTCCTTCGAGTTCAGCTGGACCTCGATGCCGTACTTGGTTTGCTTGGCGCCGGCGTAGATGGCCGCGGCCTGGGGAGACAGGTGGCGGGTGTCCATCAGGACCGTGCGTGCTTGGCCGTCGCCACCGCATTCCGGGCAGTCGGGGTGCGGCGGGCGCAGTGGGTTGAAGCCGATTCCACCCTGCTCCTCGAACTCGGCCGGCATGCCGCCCTTCTTGGCGAACTCCTCGCGGTCATGGTTGTATGCGCCGAGGGTGCGCTGGCGGCGGAATCCCTCACTGTGGCAATAGCGGCAGCATCCGACCTTGACCTGCACCAGCTCGCGCACATCGGCAATGGCGATGTTCCAAGCCTCGCGGAGGACGGCGTCGGCGGTGATCTGGGTGCGCAGCTGCTGCTTGGCTCGGGCGTCAGCGATCGCGGCCTGGATGTTAAGTTTTGACAAGTTTTGAGAAGCGATCACCCGGGCGTTCTTTGGGCTGTAGCCAGCCCGAATGGCTGCTTGGGTCGCGTTGAAGTCGATCAGGTATTCGTCAACGAACCGTTGCTGCCGCGGCTCGAGCTCGCTGCCTGGGGGCGCCTTGACAGTCTTGGGTGGCGCCGTCCTGGAAGTGGTGGGCTTCATCGCACGAACGGACGCGCCCACGGCGTTCTTGCGGGCAGTGGGCTTGGTGGTGGGTTTCTTGCTTGCTGGGGTTGATGCCATGGCCGGAGTGTTCCCGGCGCATGGAATTCAGGCGAACCCTAGAAGGGGTTAGCTGCGTGCGTATGCGAATGGCGCGTTTGGGCCACTACCGACATTCGAGCCTCTCCAAAGCAGTCGCGTCCAAGGACAGGCGACGCTCTCGATGAGCCGCCCGCCGCACCACGCCCTTCAGTTGCTCGGGCCCTTGGCCGCCGCCTGGGCCTCGGCCATGCGCTTGCCCATCTCCGCCTTCACCGCGTCGAGGTTGAAGCTCGCGCCCCGCTGCATCGGCGGGTAGTCGAGGAAGGTCTGCAGTTCCTTGCCAACCACCTCCTGGACGAAGACGAAGCGCCAGAACTGGAACTTGAACCAGTCGAAATATTGCTGCGCGCCGTCCTTGGTTCCATTGCTCGGCCAGCCGGTGCGCTCGAACGGGTCCAGGCGCAGGTTGGTGATGTAGGGAACGTCCGGATGGGTCTTCTCGCCCAGCCAGCCCGCGGGCTGGTCGATAAAGCGGAACTTGTAGTCGTCGATGCGCACCGCGCCGACGGTGCTCTCTCCGAGATAGAAGATCTCGTGGCGCGCGGACGGGCCCTTGCCGGTGATCGCGGCCATCTGGTCGTAGCCATCCAGATGGTTCTTGTAGGTCCGGTCGCCGAGCTTCACGCCCTTGAGAAGCTGCTCCGTGATGTTCGGATTGCCCGCGGCATTCAGGAAAGTGGGATACCAGTCAAGGCCCGAGAAGATGCCGTTCTGCACCGAGTCCGCCGGCACGTGGCCAGGCCAGCGCAGGATCGCGGGCACGCGGAAGCCGCCCTCCAGCACCGTGCCCTTGCCCTGCGCGAACGGCGTCTGTCCGCCGTCCGGCCAGGTGAAATTCTCTGTGCCGTTGTCGGTGGTGAAGACGACGATGGTGTTGTCGTCCTCGCCCATGTCCTTGATCTTCTTCATCACCAGGCCGATGTCATCGTCGAGCTGGGCCATGCCGGCTTCCTCCTCCGACCATCCATTGTCCGAGTTGCGCAGCGCCTCGTACTTCGGCGAGAGGTGCGTGACGATGTGCATGCGGGTCGGGTTGAGCCAGACGAAGAAGGGCTTGCCGTCTTTCTTGGCCTTGTCCATGAACTTGATAGATAGGTCGCGGATCTCGTCGTCGACGGTCTCCATGCGCTTTGGATAGAGCGGACCGGCGTCCTCGATCTTCTGCTTGCCGACCTTGCCCCAGCGTGGCATGTCGGTGCTGTCGTCAGTGGCCGTCGCCCAGCTGTGGACCATGTTGCGCGGCCCGACGACGTTCAGCAGCTTCTGCGGATAGTTGGGATGCGCCGGGTCTTCCATCGCGTCCAGGTGATAGAGGTAGCCGAAGAACTCGTCGAATCCGTGCACGGTGGGCAGGAACTCGTTGAGGTCGCCGAGATGGTTCTTGCCGAACTGGCCGGTCGCGTAGCCCTGAGCCTTGAGCGCGGTCGCGATGGTGCTGGCCTCGGCCGGGATGCCGGTCTTGGCGCCGGCCTGGCCCACCGTGGTCATGCCGGTGCGGATCGGTAGCTCGCCGGTGATGAAGTTCGCCCGGCCCGCCGTGCAACTCGCCTCGGCGTAGTAGTCGGTGAACAGCATGCCCTCCTTGGCGAGCTTGTCGATGTTCGGCGTCCTGCCGGCCATCATGCCGCGGTGGTAGGCACCGATGTTCCACATCCCGATGTCGTCGCCCATGATGACGACGATGTTGGGCTTCTTGCCCGCCGCCTGGGCTTGAGCCGGTGGGGCGGCGAGCAGCGTGAACGATGTCGCGACGGCGCCAGCTACCGCCAGTCGCACAAATTGTCGAGGGAGCGCTTTCATGACGTCGATTCCTTCCGGAATGAGATTCGCTGGCATCGTCGCCAAGTCGATTGAATGGCGAGGGCCGTTCGCCAAAGATCATCACGTGTCCGTCGGCGCAAGGAAATGAGGACAAAGGGCAAACGACTTGCCCCAAAGGGCAAGCGCTCTGTCCCAAAGCCTTCGGCGGAGTCTTTGATATGCGCCGTATTGCGCTATGCGCGACTCTCGGGTATGTGTCCAGTCCCGACGCAGCGATGGATGTTGGTCAGGCTTAAGTAAGGCTCGCGGCCTGTCAATTCAGATCGCCGAGGTCACCTTGGCAGGTTGCCTCGGGTCGCCGGACATGTCGATTCCTGTCACTTTCTAATTGCGCGCCACGGAGAAAACGGCAAGGTGGGCGCAAGAGTCGAGCGACCGCTCCTAGCCGTCAGAGGGCCTTCGCTCGCAACTTTTAGTCGTCGGCGTCACTTACGTCATCGCCACGAACGAATTTCAAAGTGCCGCATGGCCGGCGCTTATGTCGCCAAGGCAAAATTGTAGGCATCGCTGAAAGCAGAGGAGGATCCACCTAGCCAAATTTGGGACATTTGTCCCTTGGCGCATCCCTGCTGATCGTGCATTCTGCTCACCATGACGTCGATCGAGCACATCATCACTCGCGCCATTAGCCCCTCCAGCGTGCGGCCGAATGGGCGGCTCACGTCCCCTCGGAGCTACGGCGTGTATCGCATCCCCACTTCGGCCGACACCACACGCAGTTTTCGGTTCGGAAACCACCCGGTCCGCCAGTGGGAGCTCGAGCGCGAGTTTGGCTCCTGCGAGCTCGTTCACCTGTTTGCCGAACGCACCGACGCCAAGGCCGTCGCACAGCACCAGGCAGGGAAATGATCCACTGTTGCCCCTTGTGATCGGGACACACGCATCAGTAGCCGCGGTTCATGAGGATCTGCTGGATCTCATCCGCTGCGTACGCCTGTTGTTTGGCCGACTTTAGCTGCCGTGCACCGAGCTTAGGGTGTTCGCGAATCAGGAGCTCGTGACGAAGGACCGCAACTGGCCGCTCTGAGCCGTTCGTTGGATCCTCGACACGGGCCGCATCAACAGGACAAGCGCTCGGTGATTCCGATCGAGCAGGGAGATGTCGACCTGTGGCTGGCCGGCACGGTCGATGATCCCAGGAAGCTGCTGGCGCCCGTGGAACTGTTCGACGCCGGGCCAGCGGACGGCAAGCCTGAAGACGCACTGATCTGAACGGCCACCCTGGTTTCCTTGGTAACCAGGCTGGTAACCAGTGACTTGGTAACCATTGATTCGGCGCTGGGCCTCGAGCTTGGTTTTTGAGTTCGTTGCTGTGGGAG
>NZ_JBFUIU010000623.1:0-5302 GCF_056401695.1 Variovorax sp. P4_D9 | reverse complement strand
CATCTGGGCCGCGGCAAGCACCGCGCGCACCATGGCGTCGATGGTGGCCATGTCGCTCCTGAGATTCGCCTCGCCCGTCTGCTGGCGCAGCTGGGCATCGGTGATGGCGAGACGGATGCGCGGATCGGCCGCGGCCACTTCTGCCTGGTAGAGCGACACGAGGTTGCGCGCGGCATCGCTTCGCACGCTGGCCAGGCCAGTGGTCAGCTGCATCGCTACCTGCGGGCCCTGCATGATGGTGCGGATATAGTCGCCCATGGCGTTGAGTGCCACTTGCCGCTGGTCGATGACCTCCTTGACCGCAAAGCGCACGTTCTCGATCTCGGTGTCGAAGGACTTGATGGAGATGTCGCGGCTTTGCTCGGCGAGTTTGCGGCTGGCGTCCAGGCTGATCTGCTGGAGCTGACCGTGCAGCGCGCCCGGGGGCATCGGGAAGCGGCGATTCGCCCAGGTGGTGACGGCCTCGTCTTCGAGGCGTTCGCTATCGGCCAGGATGCGGGCGCGTGCACGCTCCCACAGCTGCTGCTCCACCAGCGGATTGATGCCGCTACCGCCAGTGGCAATGGCGTTGTCGCACCACGCGAGCGCACGATCGTAAAACTCCTGCGGCGGGAAGAAGTCGCTGACGAACTTCGCCAGGGCGTCTTCAATGACGAGCCGAAGCTGATCGCGCTGCGCGTTGTACATCGCCTCGCCGTCGAGCCGCGCCTCCTCGGGCAGGATCGGCACCAGGGGCGGCAGGAAACTCGTGTCCAGGGTAGCGCCCAGCATGTGCGGGGCGGACTGGCCGGCCAGCAGCATCGCGCGGTTCGTGAAGTCGAGGCCGGACGCGGACTTCTGTTGGGCGTTCTGCCACATGGCGTTGAACACCTGGGTGGTCGTGACTGCGGCGCCCGCGCCGCCGGTGGTCGGATCGGGGATGGTGACGATGCCGCCCGCAGGGATGGATGGGGTTGCCATTAGATTCTCCGTTTGAGGTCGGCGACGTGGAATTCGACGGTGTCAACTTCGAAGTCGGCGCCGTCCTCGTTGTAGAGCTCGACTTCGACGTAGTTGGCCTTTAGGCCCTTGCCGGCGACGATGCGCTGCTGCTGCAAGCTCGAGCTGAAGCTGCGCGTCTTGTAGATGTACTCGCGCGCCTGGTCGCCATCGCCCACCCGCACCTTCATAAAGAGGTTGCCCTGCGCGGACATGCCGATGTAGGCGTGGCTGATGGTCTTCTGCATCGCGGTGCCGAAGTCCAGTTTGCCCAGGCTGATGTTCGCGCGGATGGGCTGGCCCGCGTCGGTGTCGCCCTCCAGCGCAAAGATCCCCTCCGGGCCGGCACCGTAGTAGCGCTGGCCGATCAGGGCGAACGAGTTGAAGCCGAATCCGGTGTAGGTGGTGGTGCCCTGCGTGGCGAGATTCATCACCCAGGTCTCGCTGTCGGAGTCGGGCACGCCGAGCACGGCGCCGCTGGTGGCCAGGGACGCCATCACCGCATCGAGGATGGCGGAGCTGGCCAGCGTGGAGTGCAGGATCGCCTCGCTGCGCATCTCGGCCGGGATGATGACGTCCACCGTCTGCGCGGCCGTGAGCACGCCCGAGCTGCTCATCGTGACGACGAGGAAGGTCATGGGCGCCATGCGGGCGTCGACGAAGGCCTGGGATGCCATCGATGCGTTTTCGCGGCCCTCGTAGGCGTTCATGAAAATCTCGAACGGATCGAGCTCGGCGAACATCTCGGCATAGGGATGGTCGGACGCCAGCATTTCGAGGGGCGGGAGCGAGGCGTCGAGCGTAGCGACCTCGCCGGTCAGGCTGGTCCCCGAGAAGAACAGGGGCGGCAGTTGGAAGTCGCCCACGGCGAAGGCCGGGGTCGCCAGGCCTGCCTGGGCATCGAACTCGAACAGATCGATTTCGCCGTCAAGCTCGGCATAGGGGCCCGTGGCGCCGAAGAAGGTGAACGGATCGAGCGAGGCATCGAGGGTGGCGGTCCGCTCGGACAGGTCGGGTGCGGACACCGCCGTCAGCACCGGGTCGAAAACCTCGTCGTCGCCCGAGTAGAGGGAAGCCTCGAGCCATCCCGGCTCCGTGGGCACGCCCGAGGAGATGGTGGCAACCGCGGTGCCGTCCTTGCTGAAGACAACGCTCGTGCCGGTGCGCTCGATGCGAAAGACCGTGGTGTCGTCGTACAGGCCGACAGCGGCGCCCAGCGCGCCGTTGCGCATGATCCAGGCATGGCCGCGCGCCAGGTAGAAAGCGAAGTCGATCGTGTTGCCGTTGTAGCCCGAGTCGATGCCGTCGTAGAAGTTGATCCCGCAGATCACGCCGACGACAGAGGCGCGCACCTTGAACTCGACGAAGCCGTCGCCGTTGAAGAATCTGATGGAACGCCCGCCCGCATTCCACCCCAGGTTGTAGCCGGTCACGAGGCTCGACGTGGCGACCGAATGGCCTGGCACGTAGGGCTGCGCCGGCGTGCCCGGGAAGGTGACCGGCACGCGCTCGGTCGAGCAGCCCCAGGTGGCGGTGATGACGCTGATGCCGCCCGAGCCGGGGGTGGCATCGGGCACAAACATCATGGTGGTCTGCCCGGTCGATCGATCGGTGCTGAAGACGTAATGGCCGGGCCCCGAGTAGCGCATGCCGCAGACAGTGCGGCTCTCATAGACCGTGCGCGGCGGAGTCGCCGGCACGAAAGGGATCGCCGGGATTTCCTCGGTGCCCACAATCGTCTCGATGGTCGTGTTCTTGATAAGCGAGTTGGTCATGGCTGGTCGAACTCCCCAGGGAAGGCCGGGAACACTGCGGGCTTGCGCCGATGGCCGCCGTAGTTCGCGAAGCAGTAGTTGAAGTCGGTCGAGTTGCGACCGCTTGGCGATGTGAGGTTACTCACGGAGGCCGAACCGAAAGGCTGGAAGGTCTGCAGCAAGTCCTTAGACCGCAGGAAGCGCAGCTTGCCAGCGGCGTAGTCCGGCGCTGGGAAGACGATCGTCTCAGGGTTCTCCGCGTCCTTGTAGGCCTTGGTGACGACGCCGTTGAAGATGCCAATGTAGGTCGAGATGATCTGAGGCGGAACGGGCGGCGTGAAGCTCCAAGTCGCCCCGTAGTCCGTCGTCACCATCGCACGAACGGCGCCGGCCTGAAAGACCGGGATGAAGGCGCGGCCGGGGCCGGTGGCGAAGTGGCCGGTTCGCATCAGCGTCACGCCCCAAAACATCACGGCGTCGCCCCCCGAGGCGAGCTTGATGCCGTCACGGTCGGTGTACCACGTGTCGCCGAGCCAGGACTGGCGCGTGTAGGTGCCGCCGGACCCGACGAAGAGGGCCGGGCAGAAGCGCGCGGTGCCCGCTTCGATCGAGCCGTCCACGTAGGCGTTCGGCACGATCAGAAGGCTCACGCCGCCGCCCATGTAGATGATGGTGGTGAAGCGCCCCATCATGTTCAGCTGGCCGTTGTCGTAGAAGGCGCGCGGGTCCGAGCCGCCGGCCGGGTGCTGGTACAGCAGCCCGGTCAGGAAGCTGGCGGGGACGGAGGTCCACGAGGCGCCGAAGTCATTCGACTGCGCGAGGTAGGGCGCAAGCTGCGGTTTGTGGACGTCCTCGACGACGGTGTTCAGCGCCTGCACGATGCCAGGGCCTGCGGTGAAACTCGTGAACGGGTGGTGGTCACGCCCAGGGAAGAAGGGGTAGGCCACCTGGGTAAGAGACAGTTGCCCGGTGTTGCCGCTGAAGGCGACCGGCACGCGCGACGTGAACGGGTTCGCGGGGTCCGTGTAGAACAGCGCGGTCATGCCGAAGCGATATCGCAAGACTGGATCGCTCCAGCCGCACGCGAAGAGCGCGTAGCTGTGGCCGCCGGTGCCAAGGCCTGGGCCGCCGAGGACGTTCAGGACATCGAGCGCACCGAGCCCGCTCAAGGATGCGACATCGGCGAAGGTCACCGACACGCGCTTGTGCGGTGCGGGTAGAGACAACGAGGGGTGTTCGGTACCCTGCCCGTCAGCACGTACCAGCGTCAGCCAGAAGGACGCGGTCGTGTCCTCCGCAGCCTGATCGCACAGTAGCTGCATCACGTAGTTGTCGCCGGCGTACTTGATCGAAGCCGACACCGCGAAGTTCTGACCGGGACCAAAGACGACTGCACGCCTGAAAAGCTCATGGGAGGAAAAGGCCTGCTCGGGCGAGGCGCGCTCACCCATGACGGTGAAGTCCGAGATGACCACCGGCCCCCACAGGTAGGGGTCAGACTGATTCGGAGCCTGGTAGACGTTCGTGAACTGGCCGCTGCGCTCGATCGTGACGTCGCCCTGCACGCGCCGAGCAATCTCCCGCTCGCCCTCGCCCTGCATCCAGTTGGCCGACTGGGCGCCCGCCCCGTTCCAGCCGTTGCGGAACTTGACTTCCGCCATGTCACACCTTCCAGCCGGTCAGCTGGATGCCGCTCGGGATCGGGGCGCTTGCATCGTTGCCCCAGCCGTTCGACGTGGTTGTGGGGAACATCGACACAGAGACGTAGTAGGTGCCTGGCGGGTAGGGGCTGCCTTCTGTGCCCAGCGTAAAGGCGACGTGCGAGAGAAACCCCGGCACGTCAGAGCCGTCGTCGTTGAACCAGATGGCATCGCCGATAGGCCCGTAGATCGCAAGGAACGTGTCCGCGCCGGTGTTCGACGAGGTCCCGGTCGAGAAATGGTAGTCGCCCGCCACTGCCACAACGAACTTGTACCAAGCGACGCCGTCGCCAGCCGGCACCGGCGCGTCATACGGCAGACTGATCAGCGTGGCTGGAGGCGCGCCGGGTGGTGGTGGCGGTGGTGGCGGTGGCGGTGCTGATGAGACGCCGACACCTTCCTCGTGCGAGCCGCGGAACGCTGTCCAGAAGGGCGGGGTCAAGCCGGGCGGCGGGGCGCCGAAATCCTCGAGGGTGATCGAGTCCACACTGAACGCCGGCGAACCGCCACGACCGATGATGAAGATAAAAGGCAGTGCAGTATCTAGTGGCACATGCGGCGCACCTTTGCTTGCCACCGGCACACCGTCCAGGGACCACGTCATGTCTCCTGCTGCGCAGAGCAATTCGAACGTGTGCGAGCCTGCCACAAGCCCGGTGGACCCTGGTGCCCCCTCCAAATCGAGTGTGATTCCGTTCCGATCGATAAATATCTCTGAACTGAAGTCGTCGCGGTGGAAGAAGAAACTCAGCTCGGCAAAGTCAAGGACGGAAGTAAAAGGCGTACCGATGTTGACAACGACGGTCAGCTTGAACTCCAGCGGCACAAGCTGCGTGGTCCTGGCCCCCGCACCGGTCACCAGAGCTAAGT
>NZ_JBFUIU010000622.1:0-5320 GCF_056401695.1 Variovorax sp. P4_D9 | reverse complement strand
ACACCCGGATGGCGTGTTTGCGGTGGTAGCCGGTCAAGGCCACGAACTCATCCAGGATCTTCGTCTTCTCCATCGGTGGCGCGCCGCTGTAGCGCGCTCGCAATGCCTCGATCAACTCCTTGCGTGTTGCCATGCTGATTCGCCTCGTCACGTAGTGCTGCTCCCGTCGGACCATCCGACAGGTAGCAAGTTACGTGAGGCAACAGGTCAGCTCGGGTAGCAAATCCGACGAGTCAATGCGGCGGCGGCGTGAACTTTGGGATTTTAGTTGACACGGCAGCTGGCCAGCACGAGACTGGGCTTTGCCCACTCATTGCCACATTGGAGCTTCAGCATGACTACTCAGAGGCAAGTGTTGATCTGCGCATGTGCTGCCATCTTGCTCGGATCGAGCGTTGGGATGGTAGGCGCACAAACTCCGGCGAGAAAGAAGGTCGAACTGGAGGACGCCCGACACGGCTCGACGATTGTCAGTGTCGTCGGCGAAATTACGGCGGTGGATGTCGCCAATCGCGTGGTGTCGATCAAGGGCCCCAGGGGCAATATCGGCGAGATGAAGGTCGACCCCGCTGTGAAGGACTTGGACAAGGTCAAGGTTGGGGACCGCATTCGCGTCAGCTATCGGGTCGCACTTGCGCTCGCCCTGAAGAAGGGCGGCGACGGTATTCGAGAACGGGTGGAAACGGACGCTAGTTCGATGGCCGGCGCTTCTGCCACCAAGAGAATAACGATCGTCGCAAATGTCGAAAGCGTAAATGCCAAGCGTGGAATCGCGACGCTCCGGGGGCCGGAGGGCAATTTCGTTGATGTGAAAGTCCGCGATCCGAAGCTTCTGCATGACGTGAAGGCCGGGGATCAGGTTGTCGCTAGCGTCACTGAGACCGTCGCGGTTAGCGTCCAGCCCGTGACCGCAAAATAACGCGAAGGCGTCATTCCGCGATACGTCCGCGACAAGCGGTCCGCGACCCCAAACGGGGTCTCAGGCCGCGGCCAGCATCTCGCCGACGGGCCCGTCGACGATCAACGGCGCGGCGGTCGCGGCCATTACCGCGTCCACGCTGACCCCTGGCGCGGTCTCCCGCAGCACCAACCCTTCGTCGCGCGGCTCAATCACCGCCATCTCGGTCACGATCAGGTCCACTCGGCGGGTCGAGATGAGGGGCAGCTCGCAGCGAGGCACGATCTTCGGTGCGCCCTTGGCGGTGTGGATCATCGCGACGATCACGCGGCGCGCGCCGGTCACGAGGTCCATCGCTCCGCCCATCCTGGGCGCGAGCTTGCCCGGAATCATCCAGTTGGCGAGCCGGCCAGAGGCGTCGACCTGCAGGCCGCCCAGCACCGTCATATCGAGATGGCCGCCGCGGATCAGGCCGAAAGACAAGGTGCTGTCGATGCGCGCGGCACCTGGCACGGCAGTGACGAAGCCGCCGCCGGCGTCAGTGAGATCGCAGTCCTCCATGCCTTCGGGGGGGCGTGCACCCAGGCCGATGATGCCGTTTTCGGCCTGCAAGTACACGTCCAAGCCAGGCGGCAGGTAGTCTGCCACGGTGGCGCGCCGGACGAAGTCCCCTCACGTCTGGGTCGGCCGCGCCGGCCGCGACCAGAGCACAGGCGCGGGCGTAGATGGCCTCTTCACCGGGCAGTGGCTTCGCGTCCTTGAGAAGGACACCGAGCGTGTCCCTGAACTTCTCGGGGACAGCGTCCACCACTTGTGCCGATACGAGTGCTGCGCTATCGCACGACCTTGTCCGCCTCTAGGCCGGGACGTTGAACGACTGCTTTCTGGAAGCGAGTTCGGCGAACTGAAGGTCTGCAGAGGGCCCTGCCGGTCGTCAGCGACCGCTGTACGGCAGGTGTGCAGCGGTTTCTGTCTTCCCCGGCCGATTGGCGGACTCACGCTGTGGTGCCGGTTGCGGTCATTCAGGTTCGAAGAAGAGCTCAGAACCAACGACCGGTTCCAGGGTCGTGCAGACAGAACCCGTCCCCGGCGCTCAAGAAGGCCAATCGACTGTTCGCTACTCAGGCCGCCGAAGTGGCAATCCAGGCCCAGAGCGTCCCCCCAAACCGGCGATCGAGAGCTGAGAACCGGACACACGGCACCCTTTCCAGGAGCCGCGCTATTGCGCAGCAGATGCCTCAGGCACTCAAAATGCTGCGTCTGACTGGGTGTGCACAACATGGAAGTGCTGAGCGAGCTATCGCGGAATCCGATCTGCGACCGGACGGCATTCTGCGGAGCACAGGCTGATCACACTGCACGACGCCGGCGAGCCTGGGGTGCTGCTTGAAGTCGGGGTGATGGAGATCATCTCGACGCATCGAGCTCGAACTCGGCGTCAAGTTCGCCTCCTCCTTCTCGATCACGCCGCTGCCGCCGGAGGACAGGCGGTCAGTTCACTTCGCCTACGGCGTACAGATGCCACTCACCAGGCACGCCCTTCAATGCGTGCGCGCCGCGGTCCTCAAACGATATCCCCGAGCCAGCCACGAGGTCCTTGACGGTACCCGATACGAGTACTTCGCCCGGACTCGCCTGGCCTGCGACGCGGGCGCCGATATGCACGGCGATGCCACCGATCTTCGTGCCCATCACCTCGCACTCGCCGGTATGCACGCCAGCGCGAACCCTCAGGCCGAGCGAGCCAACGCCACTGCCGATGGCCGCGGCACAGCGAATGGCCCTTGCCGGCCCATCAAAGGCGGCAAAGAAGCCGTCGCCCGCGGTGTCGATCTCTCGCCCCCGATAGCGCTCCAGCTGGCGGCGGGCAACACCGTAGAAGCTGTCGAGCAGTTGGTGCCAGCGGGAATCGCCGAGTTGTGCGGCCCGCTCGGTCGAGCCGGCAATGTCGGCGAACAGGACGGTCGCAAGGATGCGGTCTGACTCGCTCGCATGACGCTCGCCGGTGAGGAATTCCTCGATCTGGTCGAGATAGGCGTCAGCGTCCCCGGTCCAGAAGAAGTGATCCGTGCCGGGCAGTTCCACGTACTTGGCCCCCGGGATGTGCTCTGCTAGATAGCGTCCGTGCTGGACCGGCACCATGCGATCTTCGGTGCGGTGCAGGATCAGCGTTGGCACCCGCACTGCGGAGAGGATCGGACGGGTATCGATGTCGTAGACCATGCGCATCACGGCCACCGCTGCGCCTGGACTGGCGGCCTGCCGCTGAAAGCGTGCCCACCACTCACGCGCCACCGCATCATTGGCAAGCGACTGCGCGAGTGCGCTCAGAAGCACTCCCTTGCCCCATCCCTGCTCCATCCTCTCGAGCAGCGCGGTCCACCCGTCGGGCTTGGTTCCGTGCGTGCAATCAGGGGCCCAGGCAATCCGCGCGAATGATTCGATGATGACGATGGCCGCAGTGCGGTCAGGGTGGGTGGCGGCGAAGAGCAGATCCAGCGGTCCGCCCTCCGAGACCCCGATAAGCGCCGCGCGCTTTGAGCCCACAGCGTCCATGACCGCCCGCACGTCGTCCATGCGTTGCTCGAGAGTTGGTAGCTGATGGACGGGCACAGGGTCCGACATGCCTGTTCCACGCTTGTCGAAGAGGATGAGCCGCGCGAACGAAGCGAGGCGCCTGTAGAAGTGCGCAAGCTGCGGTTCGTCCCAGGCGTGCTCAACATGCGATACGAATCCCGGAACAAAGACGATGTCGAGCGGCCCGTTGCCAACGACCTGGTACGCGATGTGGCAATCCCCGCTCCTCGCGTAACGGGTTTCCGGAATGTCGTTCATGCTGCGTCCCGGTTCGATCTGTTGCTCACGCCCTTGCCAGTATGCATCGGCCGTTCCCGCTTGGGCAAGTCGCTCCGACCGTCGGCTTTTTGGAGAGATCGAAGGACCGTTCAGGGCCCGGAACGTCAGTTCGCGGCATTCGGAAGCAGTCATTCACCGGCGTTTTGCCGGGTCGTGCGTTGCCACTTCCGTCGATTCTGGGCGAAGGTCAAGTTCCGAGGTAGACCGGTCGGCCGACGAGAATAGTGCCAAGGACTGCTGTCGGCAGCCTCGGTCGTACCGCCGACAAATTCGAAGGACAGCAGTCCATCAGTCTTTTTGAGACCCTCGCTCGGACCTCAGGCGCGAAACGCCGCGGGACATGTTCTTTGGAACGCCGTCCTACACCGTCAGATCGCTCGCTGACTCAGCCATGGCTGCTGCGGCAACTGCTAGCGTCACATCGCGGCCGCGAACGTAATAGATGGCGCGCGGCATGCTGCCCGGCGGACTGGGCACTACGAGGACGGTCAGGCGATAGCCAACCACGGTTACTTGCGTTCCGGTTCTTATCGCTTCATCCCTGGCGTCCCGCAACATCTTCTGCGCTGTGTCTTCAGTCATGTTTGCATTGTTGGCCGACACACTGCTGCGGGCAACCGTTCGTCGAGCGTCGCGTGGTCGGGCCCCGACAATTGCAAACAAGCTGCAACGAGCTTTTTGTGAATTCGTCCATGGCCGGATTGCGACTTCATGTCTATTTCATTCCTACGCCAGCCTTCCGGCGAAGGCGAAGAAATGATGCGCATCAACGACTTGCATTGAACTTCTCTTGCCAAGCCGAAACTCGGGCGCTGGTTTAGATTTGACCTTGTCATAGCCCCGTCGGCACGCCGCGGGGCTTTCATCTAGTAACCCTGCATCGCACGCTCCGAGCCTCCTCTGCGGCCAGATGATCCCTACCCCGCCCTGCGCTGCGCTAAAACCATCCCCGCTGACGATGAACCTTCCCCGGCAGAGAAGAATAAAGTCTGCTTGGGCCAGCTCGCCACGGTGCCGAGGAAGCCGGCGACGAAAATCCCGTTAACCCGACCGGTTGAACTGATGAGGCAACCGGTAATCCGATTGATTGCCGTTCCGTTGAGACAGCCCGCGTCGAAGCCACCATCGGTTACGGCGTCCTAGCTAGTCCGAATCACCATCTGCCGATCGTTCATCGTGATGTCGAAATTCCGCAGGAAACTCTGACCCAGTAGAACTTCGCCTTCCTGCCCGGCAGTGCCAACTGCAACGGTTGCGGCCGGGACAGAAAACGATCCAACAATTACGGTGACGCCTTTGATTAGGTGGCCGGCACGGACCCCGTTTGCAGTATTGAATTTCACGRGGCTTCCGCCTTGCAGGTTGGCACGGCGCGCAAAATCGTCGGAGACGGATATATAGGTGGCACCTGTGTCGACGAGGAACATTGCCGGCTGATTATTGATGAAGCCCCTCAAGCGAAAGTGGCCGTCTTGATCGATTGGGACAGTCATCTCCGACGGCATGGCAGAGGATGACCGACTCTCCACCAACTTGCATCCTCTCTGCTGAGCAGAGGAGCAGAGG
>NZ_JBFUIU010000621.1:0-5320 GCF_056401695.1 Variovorax sp. P4_D9 | reverse complement strand
GATTCAGGATGAAGATAAGTGGACTGGACCAATTGAGCCGCCAGTTGGATGCGGCACAGAAGGCAATGAAGGAAATTGACGGCCAGCTCGGAAGCGTTAGTTTTGATCCTTCAGACCCGGGCAGCATCGAGGCAGCGATCAGCTCTGCAGCTGAAATGGTTGATGCGCGGATTGGTCAATACGCAGACAACCCGCTGGTTGGACCAATGCTTGAACAACTGAAGGAGTCCTACCGTCAGGCTATTTTGGATCGGGCGGCCGAGGCGCGCCTCCAGGATTCTCCGGAATGAGCGACTCCGACCTGTTCTCGCACATCAACAACGCCGTACTTGACCTCCAACAGGCGGAGCTTTCGACGTATGAGCGGCCCCTGAAGACGCTTGTCAGATTGCTCAACGACGTGACTTTGTCGGCGATCAATCAGGATCTGACGGCTGGAGTGGACTTAGATGCCTTTCTTGAGCAGAGTTCGGAATCTGGGAAAGGTTTGGGTGGAGCGACGTTGGTGTGGCCTGAGGATTCCAAAGAATGCTTGGGGCTCACGTTGATGCTGTTGTCCAAGTTGGCGGAGAGTTCGCAATTCACCCTCAACTTCTCGCACACATATTTCCGGTCGGGTACGAAGACGGTTGCCGGTATCCATTCGATGGTCCGACAGTTGATCATCCCGTTTGTGCGTGACTTCCGTACACACGCACAGCGCGTCATGAATGACGCCCGCGGCAAATCGCGGTCAAGACCTCAGCCTGTGCCTGGGTCGAACCATAAGGTGTTCGTGGTGCATGGGCATGACGAAGCCGCACGAGAGACTGCCGCCAGATTCTTGGAGCGCATTGGGCTTCAACCGATCATCCTGCACGAGCAAGCCAACCGAGGGCGCACTGTCATTGAAAAGGTTGAGGCATTCGGAGATGTTGGGTTTGCCGTTGTCTTGTTAACTCCCGACGACGTAGGCCGGGCCAGCAGGGACAGCGACCTTGAGCCACGTGCGCGACAGAATGTGCTTCTAGAGCTTGGCTACGTTCTCGGGCGTCTAGGGCGAGAGAACGTGTGCACGCTCAAGCGAGGGCATGTCGAGATTCCAAGTGACTTCGCGGGTGTTGTCTGGCAGGACATGGACGCGGCGGGCGGCTGGAAGGTCGCGTTGGGCAAGGAACTGAAGGACGCTGGGTACCAGTTCGACTGGAACCAGGTAATGGGTTGAGGCTGCGGCGATCGACGCAAACAAGGGGCCTTGCCCCATGCCTCGAAGGACATCAACCGCGGGCCTATCCAAAGCACAGTATCCACCGAGGTATCCACGGAAACCGAGGCCAATGAGCAGGCAATTGGGACCACGTCTATGAACACTTCACCGCAAGCCTGGCTGCCGGCCGGGCAGGATCTGAGTAGGGAGCAATCGCGCCTCCTGTCGGTGCCGACACGGTCCAAGCCAACGCCAAGCCTGTATCGGGATCTGCTCGCACGGAAACTGCAAGTCCTGATCGACGCGGACCCGAAGGAAGCGCAGCGGGCGATGGAGATGTCGCGCGAGCAGGCGCCGGAGCTGTGGATGATCGCGGAGAACGAGCCGCGGCGGAACTGGGGTCAAGCGCTGATGTCGAGCGACTCAATGCAGATCCTATTGAACCAAGTCGACTGGAGCCTGCCGGGGATGGTTCGCGAAGCGCCGACCGAGCAGAGCCTGATCGAGCTGCTGGAACAGATTCCCTAGCCTCCGAGGAAAACCAGTTTCAGGCGCCCTACGTGGTGCGCAGCGCGCGCAAGGACGAGGGAGTACTGATCCCCGTCAACATGCACCAGCCGACGCAGCAGGCGCTGTCCAAGCGGGGGGCGCTGTCGATCGCCAGCTCGGTCGTCGCGTGCGACCCGAGAGCATGGGGAGAAGGACAAGGCGATCGAGAACGTAGACCACGGCCACTACCCCTCCCTGCGTCAGCTCCCTCAGAGCCAGTCTACTTGCGGAACATCGCTTCAAGCGCGGCCTCTTCCTCGCGCTCCCACGTCGCCACGTTGGCCCCGTGCTCCGGCTTCAGGAGAACCAGTTCGCTGAGGGAGACTTCTTCCGCTTCGTGCTGCTGGAACCCTTGCTGCATCAGTTCCACCACCCGCTCCTGCGCGAGTTTCCCCGTCGTCTGCAGCGCTTGCTCCAGTTCGTTGTCCGCCTTGAGCGCCGCGACCTTCTTCGGCAGCCAAGTCGTCCAGTGCTTGCGGGCCATCGTCGCGTATCGGGATGCGTTCATCGTTGTCTCCTCTTCGATTGGTGCAGTTTCGGGCGCGGGCTTTGATAACCGCGTCAGATCGCCGATTCGGCGGCTGCGGCGCCGCCCACGCCCACGCCCACGCCCACGCCCACCTACACATTGTCCGCTCGCGCGTTCATTTGKCCGACCGCTCTGCGGGCCTCTTCTTCGCAGGCCAGGGCGGCTGCTTTCGCTTGGCCGTATCGCCTGTGAGCGGAGTTCTTGAGCTCGCTTAAACAACTCGTCGTCGGAGAGGTTGCCTAGATCGGTCATTTCTCAATCTTGCCGTGTGAAATCCAGTAGCGCGAAGAGCCCCCCTCGTATCCCCTCATCCGTGGACCGAGCAAATGTCACGAACGGCGCCCAATCGTCCGGTGACAAAGTTCAGCTTGATCCGCTCTGACGCCGGATTCGCGCGATAGCCGCCTCGGCGATCTCCTTGGCTTTGAACGCTTCACGCTGGAGTTTTTCGCCCATGCGTACCCCAGCGACGAACTTGCGCACATCCAGCGGGTCAGGTCCACTGATCGCTATCGCGTCCCACCCATGGACAACAATGACGACCCCGAACGCCCGAACGCGCGAATCGCCCGATCGATCCAGACAGCCCGCAGGAAGTGAGCCACTGGGCCGCCAAACTGGCCTGCTCCGGGGCATTGCTGTCGTTCGATTTCAGTGCGCAGCAAGTGCATCGCCGGCTCTCATCAGGCAAGCGTCTGGGGCCAATTACTTGCAGTCGCGTGGCCGGCGTTCATCGCTTCTCAGGGTTTTTCTCAACGAGTCCGCCACAGCCCAATCGACAATCCTCCAGCCTCGAAGAGTTTGCAAGGCGATTCCTGACCCGAGACCAGCGCCAGCTGCGCACCGGTCCACGTCCAATCGCGGGTGACCCAGCAGTCGCCAATGCCGCGCGCTTTGGCAGTCTCGTTTAGCGACAGCGTGCCGCCTTCTCCGGACATCGTTTCTAATACCGCCGTATCGGAGGTGCTACCGTCGGGTTGTGGCAGGCGCAGTGGCCGGGCTCGGAAGGGTGCCTTGTCGTCCACCTGCCAGAGCCGGCTGCCGGTTTGGTATGCCCCGTTGTGGCAAGCATGAGAGATGAGCAGCGATGTTGAATTGAGACGCAGCGGCGCTTGCTGCCACCCTTCGTGGTTGAAATCGGGGCAGTCGTCGTCTCGTGGCAATGCGGCGAACAGCTTGGGTCCGAGTCGGCGATCGGCGTCGGTCGTCGGAGGGAGCTGAGCGGGCTGCACTCGCGGCACCGCAGGCGCTTCGGCCTCCGGCTTGGTGCCACGGTGTACCAGGGCGCCAGGGGTGCCGACGCGGCCCTGCAGATCGTCCATTTTCAACAGTGCTGCCGCAGCACCGGACAGCGACACCGACCATTGCTTTGTCCCGGCCGACAAAGTGATCTTGTCACCCTTGAGCGCCGCGGCCAGCAGCGCCGGTACTTGTGCGGGTGGTATCTCGCTTGTTTTCGGGGGCAGCAGAAATCGTAGGGTGCCCACTTGCACGGTCACCACCTGGCTGACGTCAGGACTCGTCGCGTTGTCGTCGAAGGTGCTGTATCCGAAACTCAAGACTGGCGGGCGCGCTGGACCCGCCTCGCGGCGGACGATCAGCGCGGCCCTGCCAATTGGCGAGCCATCTTCGGCGTCGGCGCCGTAGCCCTGAGCTTCGCAGGTGCGCCCGTTGTCGCAACCTACAACCCAGTCCCCGAACTGATGCAATTTGCCGAGACCGCTCCCAGCGGCCAGAGCAGCCGCATGACACAGCAAGGCGATGAGAACGACAGACGATCGAGCCATGATGGAGGAGCGACGGATATATTGGTCACAGATCATGCAACATCCTCTCCTGAACTCGTCCCACATCAAGGTCACCGTTCGGTCTTGCGTCACACTTCATCGCGCATCACGGCCCAACTCCGGTCACCTCTCGACTGACCGGTTGTCGTCGCCGTGACTGGCTCCTCAGGGTCGGGAGCGGCGCCGACCGCTATCGGGCACTGCGATCGACCGACCGGTGATGGCCGACAACGGGCCTCAAAGCTTACCTTCGCCCGGACGCGCTTACGGGCGGTTCAACTTGAAGTTCAAGCTAGAGGTTTCCTCCCCGACCTGCAAGGTCTTGAACCGCTTCGGCGGGCCTTTTCTTGGCCGGTTTTCTGCGCCGACGCTATTCTTGGCCAATGCCCCGCAAGCCTCCAGACCTGAAGCGCATCGCCCGCAGGAGGCGCCGAAGTCGGCGTAGCTTTCGGCGTAGCTGCGCCGAAGCGACTTAATTCCCCTCTGACAGACCGGGAGCCATCATGGGGGTCAGGCTTCGCGAGCACTTGCGCGCAACTCGCCACGCCCAGTACGCAGTTGCATGTGAGGCGACTCGCCTGTCGAGCACCAAAGAGGTGACATGCGGCCATGAAACCTGAATGGCACTCCGACAATGATGACTCAGGCGCCCGAGATCCCGACATGTCGCCATAGTAGACATCCCGGAGCGCTGAAACACCGACTGACGCGCGTCAGGGACGCTCGCCGCAGCACCTTGGTGCCGGCGGGGCAGCAGTCAGCATTTCAGATCGAAGAACTGCTTGCGGGCTTTGTAGAGATCCAGGTCGGCTCTTGCCTTCGCCTCGCCCTTTCCGCTCCCTGCATCGTGCCTCCAGCGTCGGAAAAAGGCCGTCGAGTCGGGCGCATTCCTGTTGATCGCGGCCCGATAGGTTGACTCGGCGCCGTACCACGTTCATCTCGTCATGCGATCGGCCGTGCAGAGGGCGTGTCGCGTTGTCGAGCGTCGTTGTGAACTCTTCACGCTGGACCTCGCGGCCCTTGCGCGAAGCACCGCCCATCTTGTCCATGCCCTGTGTCGGTTTCGCGTCGATCACCTTGGCGCCGACGCAAGGGGCGTCCGAGTAGGCGACCTTGCCGTTCGTTTCGCAGCGATAGACCATCGGTTGAGCAGCCATCGGTAGCGCGGCGCGCGTCAATGTAGTTGTCGCCTCTTTCATGCAGCCAGCGGCTGTATGTCTGATACAGTTGTCGCCTCTTTCATGCAGCCAGCGGCTGTATGTCTGATAC
>NZ_JBFUIU010000620.1:0-5325 GCF_056401695.1 Variovorax sp. P4_D9 | reverse complement strand
GTATCTGCGTGGCCGACCTGCAGCGTGTCGGCCCAGGTGGTGCCGATGAAGGCGTCGATGGCGCCGATGCTCTCGCGCTGCGCCATCAGTGCGCGTATGAGCAGCTGAGGCTCGGCGGCGCCCTGGCCCCACATCAGCCGGTCGCCGGCTCGCACGATCGATCTCAGGTTTGGGCTGCCGGGGTCGAGAAATTGCATGAGCTGATGGCGTCGGGTGATTAATAATTGATGTTACGTCAGTTATGTGCTATTGTCGACCTGGAATCACTCGCGGGCCCGCGTCATTCCACGCGGCACGCGCTACTCCTTCCTGACCAGAGAGTTACTTGATGAAGCAAGCCACCATCGTCTCCCCGCTTCGCACGCCGGTCGGCGCCTTCGGCGGTGCCCTGCGCACGCTCACCGCCGACCAACTGGCGGTCCATGTCATCCAGGCCGTGCTGCAGCGCACGGGCCTGGACCCGAGCCTGATCGACGAGGTCGTGGTGGCGCAGTCCTATGCGTCCAGCGAAGCCCCTTGCATGGGGCGCTATGCCGGCCTGGCGGCCGGCCTGCCGCTGGAGGTGCCTGGCTACACCCTGGATCGTCGCTGCGGTTCGGGCCTGCAGGCCGTCATTGACGCCTCGATGATGGTGCAGACGGGCGCGGCCGAGGTGGTGCTGGTGGTTGGCGTCGAAAGCATGAGCAACATCGAGTACTACAGCACCGACATGCGCTGGGGCTCGCGCGCAGGCTCGGTGAGCTTGCATGACCGCTTGCAGCGCGGCCGCGAACGCTCGCAGCCCGTGGAGCGCTTCGGCGTCATTTCTGGCATGCCGGAAACGGCCGAGAACCTGGCACGTGAATACGGCATCGGCCGCGAGGAGGCGGATGCGTTTTCCGCGCGCAGCCACCAGCGTGCCGCGCAGGCCTGGGAACAAGGGAAGTTCAGCGACGAAGTGATCCCGGTGTCCGTGCCGCAGAAGAAGGGCGATCCGCTGCTGTTCTCGCGCGACGAGGGCATCCGGCCCGAAACAACCGTCGAAACCCTGGCCAAGCTGCGCCCCTTGCTCAAGGATGGCACCGTGACCGCCGGCAATTCCAGCCAGCAGAACGATGCCGCCGCCGCCTGTCTTGTGGTGGCCGAACACCGCGTGGCCGCGCTGGGTCTCACGCCCATGGGGCGCTTCGCGGGCTGGGCAGCTGCGGGGTGCCACCCGGCGACCATGGGCATCGGGCCGGTGCCCGCGGTGCAGAAGCTGGCGCAGCGCACAGGCGTCGCGCTGGAGCAGATCGATTTGGTCGAGTTGAACGAGGCCTTCGCGGCTCAGGCCCTCGCCGTGCTCAAAGGCTGGCAGTGGCATGACCCTGAGCGGCTCAATGTGAACGGCTCAGGCATATCGTTGGGTCACCCCATCGGCGCGACCGGCGTGCGCATGATGGCGACGCTCCTGCACGAACTAAAGCGCCGTCAGGGGCGCTACGGACTGGAGACCATGTGCATCGGCGGCGGCCAGGGTCTCGCAGCTCTTTTCGAAAGACTTTGAGAAAACGCAAATTCCTTCAATCAAGGGTTTTTTAGTAATTGACACAGGATCAGTTCTATAAGACACTGCGGGCATTCTCAATCCTGCATGAATGCATCAAAGGAGACAGCTGTGGAACTTCAAGACATGGTGCTCGTCAGCGTCGACGATCACCTGATCGAACCCGAGAACATGTTCGATCGGCACATGCCGGCGCAGTTCAAGGAACGTGCCCCCAAGGTGGTCCGAGGCACCGATGGCGCCCACCAATGGCAACTCGAAGGCATGCGCGCGCCGGGCCTCGGACTGAATGCGGTGGCTGGGCGTCCGAAGGAGGAGTTCGGCTTTGAGCCCGTGTCCTATGACCAGGTGCGCAAGGGCTGCTACGACGTCGATGCGCGCATCGAAGACATGAATGCCAACGGCGTGCTGGGCTCGATCTGCTTCGGTTCGTTCCCGGGTTTCGCCGGCGCCCGGTTCCAGAAGATGGCAGACAAGGCTCTCGCGCTCGCGACGATTCGCGCCTACAACGACTGGCACGTTCACGAATGGTGCGGCAAGCATCCGGCCCGTTTCATCAAGCTCGGCCTGCTGCCGCTGTGGGATGTGAAGCTGGCCGTAGCCGAAGTCGAACGCTTGGTCCGGCTCGGCGTGCACGCCATTTCATTCCCCGAGAATCCGTCGCTCATCGGCCTGCCGAGCCTGCACGCCGAAAGCTGGGAGCCGTTGTGGGCGGTCTGCGCCGCCAATGCGGTCGTCATTTGCTGCCACATCGGCTCTGCGGGCAACGCGCCCTACCCGTCGGACGAATCACCGATCGATGCATGGATCACTGCCATGCCGATCTCGATCGCCAACGCGGCGGCCGACTGGATGTTCGCGAGCTTCTGGAAGCGCTATCCGAAGCTGCGCATGGCGCTGTCCGAAGGCGGCATCGGCTGGATTCCCTACTTGCTCGAACGCGCCGATTTCACCCACCAACAGCACAGCCCCTGGACGCGCACCACGTTCGGCAAGGATCGGCCGAGCGATGTCTTCCGCCGCCACATCATCACCTGCTTCATTGACGACGAGTTCGGCCTGCGCAACCGGCAGGACATCGGCACGGACATGATCACCTGGGAGGCCGACTTCCCGCATTCCGATGCCACGTGGCCGTATTCGCCCGAGAACCTGTGGAAAGGCATTCGCAGCCTGCCGTCGGGCGACATCAACAAGATCACGCACCTCAACGCGATGCGCGAATTCAGCTACGACCCCTTCAGTGCATTGGGCGGCCGGGACGCCTGCACCGTGGGCGCGCTGCGCGAACTGGCGAAGCACGTGGACACGGCGCCAAAGTCGCGCGGCGGTCTGAACCCCGCGGGGGATGGCGACAAGCCGGTGACTTCCGCGGACATCAAGAAGATTCTTTCGCACATGTGATCGACGGCCTGCGCCGCGGCCCGGAGCCCCCCGTGTCATTCCAATTACCCCTGAAGTATCCCGGCAGCCTGTACATCGACGGCGAGTTTGTCGCCCTGGACCCGGCTGCGCGGGAAGAAGTGATCAACCCTTCCACCGAGGAGGTAGTCGCGCTCGCCCCGGTTGGCGGGGAGCCCGAGGTGCTGGCCGCCATCGCGGCGGCGCGGCAGGCCTTCGATCACGGTCCCTGGCCGCGCATGAGCGTGGCGGAGCGTGGGGTGGTCCTGCGCCGCATGCATGACTACCTGCTGGCGAATGCGGAAGCGATCTGTCAACTGATCACCCTCGAAGCCGGCTCGGTCCACACGCAGACCCGCAGCCGCCAGTTCGACGGGCCGATGAAGCACTTCCGCTATTTCATCGAAGCCGCGCTGCGCATGCCGCTGGTGCGCGCGCTTGCGCCCGAGGTCACGCCGTCACCCAAGGGCAAGGTTTTAGGCACCGGCTTTGTAGTGCGCGATCCCGTGGGCGTCATCGCTGCAATCACGCCCTACAACTACCCCTATTTCCTCAACGTCGCCAAAGTGGTGCCAGCCCTGCTGATGGGCAACACCTGCGTGCTCAAGCCCTCGCCCTACACGCCCTTTGAGGCGCTGATCCTCGCCGACGCGGCGCACGCTGCCGGCCTGTCGGCGGGTGTGCTGAACATCGTTACCGGCGGCAAGGAAGTGGGCGAACGCCTGACCACCCACGCCGATGTCGACATGGTGACCTTCACCGGCTCGGACAGCGTCGGCGCCGCCATAGCCGGGCAATGCGCACCGAGCCTCAAGCGCACGGTGCTGGAACTCGGCGGCAAGTCCGCCCTGATTGTGCGGCAGGATGCCGACATGGACCTCGCCGTGGCCACGGCCGTGCGCGGATTCACCGCCCATGCCGGCCAGGGCTGCGCGATGAACACCCGCGCCCTGGTGCACAACAGCATCCGCGCCGAGTTCTGCCGCCGCGCGGCCGAGATGGCCAAGGCCGTCAAGGTCGGCGACACCATGGACCCGGCCACGCAGATGGGGCCGGTGATCCGCGCCGTCGCTCGGGATCGCGTCGAGCGCTACACCGCCCTGGGCTTGGACAGCGGCGCCAGGCTGCTGGCCGGCGGCCGGCGGCCGGCGCATCTTTCCCGTGGCTTCTTCTGCGAGCCAACCCTGTTCGATGGCGTGGACAGTGACTCGCCGTTGGCGCAGGAAGAAATCTTCGGCCCGGTGGGTGTGGTGATCGGCTTCGACAGCGATGACGAAGCCATCAAGATCGCCAACCATTCGCAGTTCGGTCTGCGTGGCGGCATCCTCAGCGCCGACGCAGGCGCTGCCTACGAGATGGCGCTGCGCATGCGTACCGGCGGCGTCACCATCAATGGTGGTGCCGGCACGCAGCTCTCCAGCGGCCCCTTCGGCGGCATCCGTCGCTCCGGTTATGGACGGGAGTTGGGCGAAGAGGGGCTGCAGGAATTCACGCATCAGAAGCTCATCGAGATCCACGCGGCGTGAACTTCGACTACACCCTGGATCAGCGCCAGCTTCAAGACGAAGCGCGCAAATTCCTTACCGCGCGTTGCTCACCCGAGGTCGTGCGCGGAGTGCTGCACGAGTCTTCCTGTTCCTATGATGCCGGCCTGTGGGCGGAGATCGCCGGCATGGGCTGGTTGGGCAGTGTGCTGCCCGAGGCCCACGGTGGACTTGGCCTGGGTCATGTGGAACTCTGCGTGATCGCCGAAGAGATGGGCCGTGCGCTGGCGCCGGTGCCTTTTGCTTCCACCCTGTATTTCTTCGCCCAGGCGCTGATGCAGTCAGGCAGCGAGGTGCAGCAGGCGCGCTGGCTGCCCCGAGTTGCCGATGGCTCGTGCATCGGCTGCATGGCCACGGCAGAAGGCCCTGGCGATCCCTGGCCACGCCAACTGGGCCTGCGCTACGAAGCGGGCCGGCTGCATGGCGTCAAGCTGCCGGTGGTGGATGGCGATGTGGCGCACGCGGCCGTGGTGTTGGCGCAGGGCTCCGAGGGGCCGACGCTGTATCTGGTTGATCTCACAAGCGCGCAAGTTGAGCGGACTGCGCTCGACTCGCTCGACCCAACGCGCAGCCTGGCCCGTGTGGCCTTCCACGGCGCCGAGGCGGAGGTGCTGGGCACCCCGGGCGACGGTCTCGCCATGGCGCAGGCGATCCAGGATCGCGCTGCAGCCTTGCTGGCCTTCGAGCAGATTGGCGGCGCCGACCGCTGCCTGGAAGCGGCCCGCGACTTTGCGCTGGAGCGACAGGCTTTCGGCAGAGCTGTCGCCAGCTATCAGGCCATCAAACACAAGCTTGCTGACGTCTTCGTGCGCAACCAGCTGGCCCGCTCCAATGCCTATCACGCCGCCTGGGCCC
>NZ_JBFUIU010000619.1:0-5369 GCF_056401695.1 Variovorax sp. P4_D9 | reverse complement strand
GAGCACTGGGCCAGTCGCGTGGTCGACTGGCTGGAAACGCGCGCGGACATCGATCCCGCGCGCATCGGATGCGAGGGCGTCTCGCTGGGCGGCTACTACTGCCCGCGGGCAGTGGCCATGGAGCCGCGCTTTGCCTGCGGCGTGGTCTGGGGTGCGAACCACGACTGGCGCGACGTGCAGAAGCGGCGGCTCGAGAAGGAGGGCAGCTTCCCGGTGCCGCACTACTGGTCGCATGTGTGCTGGGTGTGGGGCGCCAGGGACGTCGACGACTTCATGCGCATCGCCGAGGACGTGCACCTGGACGGCGTCGTCGACAGGATTCGCGTGCCCTTCCTCGTGACGCACGGCGAGAAGGACTCGCAGATTCCGCTGAAGTGGGCCCAGCGTACCTTCGAGCAACTGGTGAACAGCCCAAAGCGGGAACTGAAGGCCTTCACCGACCGCGAGGGCGGTTCCCAGCATTCCAGCTTCGACAACTCGGCCAACGCCGGCGCCTACATCGCCGACTGGGTGGCCGAAACCCTGGGCGGGCGCACGGCGCTGCCCGCTTTGCAGCCCACTCCGGAGACACGCGCATGAGCCACCGCAGATCCTTCCTTACCACTGCCTTGCTGGCGGGCGTCGCGCCTCTTACTGTGGGCCGCGCGTGGGCCGATGGCCTCTTTCCCCAACGTCCCATCAAGCTGGTCGTGCCCAACCCGCCGGGCGGCCCGTCCGACATCGTGGCGCGCTTCCTGGCCGAGTCCATGCGCGCGGAACTGGGGCAGCCCCTGGTGATCGACAACCGGCCGGGCGCCGCCGGGTTGATCGGAAGCGCGGCGGTGGCCAACGCGGCAGCGGATGGCTATACCGTTTTGGTGACCTCGCGTTCCAACCACATCGTCGCGCCATTGGTGCAGCAGGGCGCGCAAGTCGATCCGCCGCGCGACCTTGCGCCGGTCGGACTGGCGCTGCGTGCAGTCGGCATCCTGGCGACGCCGGGCAAGTCGCCCTGGCGCAGCCTGCGCGATTTCATCGCGCAGGCCAAGGCCCAGCCTGGCAAGCTGTTCTACGGCAGCGCCGGCATCGGGGCCACCAACCACATCGCCATCGAGCAATTCAAGGCGCTGGCCGGCATCGAGCTGGTCCATGTGCCCTACAAGGGCTCCGGGCCGCTCACCACCGGCCTGATGGCGGGTGAGGTGCAGCTGGCGCTGCTGGACTTTTCTTCGGCACAGCCCGGGCTCAAGGGCGGAACCATCGTGCCGCTGGCGCAGACGGCCGCGCGGCGGCTGGCTTCGATCAGCGACGTGCCGACGCTGGCCGAATCGGGCTTTCCCCGCTACGACCCTTCGTTCTGGATCGGCCTCGCGGCGCCGCGCGGCACGTCGCCGGAGGTCGTCGCGCGGCTGAACAGGGCGCTCGACAGGGCCTTGGCCGACACGCAGATGAAGGCCCGTGCCCAGGTCAACGGGTGGGAACTGGTGGGCGGTGGGCCGCAGGTGCTCGAAGCGACCATCCGCCAAGACATGGCGGACTTCCCGGCGCTCGTGCGGCGCCTGGATCTGAGGGCCTGACGCTCGCCTGCACAACCGACGACGGATCAATCAACAATGGWGACGAACCAATGACATCGAAGAACTTTTCCCGGCGACTACTGCTCGGCATGGCCGGCGCGCTGCTGGCAGCGGCAACTTTTTCCGCGAGCGCACAGTCGGCGTACCCATCGCGGCCGGTCAAGCTGATCGTCCCGTTCCCGGCGGGCACCTCGCCGGACGTGATCGCGCGCCTCTGGGGCGACGAGTTCTCCAAGGCAACCGGGCAGGCGGTCGTGGTGGAGAACCGGCCCGGCGCCAGCACCATCATTGCCGCGCAGGCCGCGGCGAATGCTGCACCGGACGGCTACACCTTGCTTTGGACGGTGAACAACACCTTCTCGATCAACCCCTATGTCTACAAGAAGCTCCCGTACAAGGCGGAGGACTTCGTTCCGGTGACTCGCATCCTCTCGGTGCCTTACGTGCTGGTCACATCGAACGACTCGAAGATCCGCACCTTGCAGGACCTGATCCGCGAGGCCAAGGCCAAGCCCGACACGATGACCTACGCGAGCGCGGGCATCGGCCAGGGCACTCATGTGGCCATGGCAAGGCTGCTCGGCCAGGCCGGCGTCTCGATGACCCACGTGCCCTACAAGGACTATTTTCTGCCGGACGTGATCGCACAGCGTGTCGACGTTGCCTTCGACGCCAGCACGGGCGCGATTCCGCAGGTGAAGGCGGGCAAAGTCCGGGCATTGGGCGTGTCGAGCGCGAAGCGCATCGATGGGCTGCCGGATGTGCCGGCCATCGCCGAAGTGCTGCCTGGTTTCGTCGGCGATTCCTGGCACGGCATTTTCGCACCCAAGGGGACGCCCGAGCCGGTGTTGGCGAGCCTGCTTGCGCAGTCGCAGAAGGTCGTTGCCATGCCGGCATTCCGGGCCAAACTCGAAGGTTATGGCTTGACGCCGGTGGGCGAGCCACCGGAAGCCTTCCGGCATTTCCTGGGCGAAGATGCACGCGCCTGGGCCAAGGTGGTGAAGGACAACAACATCACCGCCGAGTGATTTGGCGCTGGCATCTTTCATTTGAAAGGAGAATGCAGATGAGCTTTCCTCCCATCCACCGCGTGGTGACAGGGCATGACGACGAGGGCCGCGCCGTCGTGTCGAGCGACGGACCTCTTGCCACGGTGGTCGAACTCCAGGGCATCGAGGGTGTGGTGTTCCACGAGGTGTGGTCGACCGCGGGCACGCCCGCCGCCATCGACAATGGCCCGGACCCTACGCCCGGACCGCTGATGCTGCCCCCGCCGCGCAATGGCACGCGTATCCGCTTCGTGGACATTCCGCCGGACACGCCCGAGCTGCTCTCGCGCAGCGCGGCGGACATGCGGGCCGGTTTCCAGGAGATCGGCGATGCCGGCGCCTCGACCGCGGGCGACGCTGCGCCGCATCCGCTTATGCATCGCACCGAGACGGTGGACTATGGCATCGTGATCGAAGGCGAACTCACGCTGGTGCTCGACAAGGGCGAGGTGGCGCTGAAGGCCGGCAGCGTCGTCGTGCAGCGCGGGACGAACCACGCCTGGGCCAATCGCTCGGACAAGCCGTGCCGGATGCTCTTCGTCTTGGTGGACGGAGCGTACGACGAAGGCATTGCAACAACGCTTCGCGGGCGCAACTAGGAATGTTGCGCAGCTCCTTGTTTGCGGGGGAGTCGCCCTCGCGGACAGGAAAGGAAAGCGAGCTTTAGACTGTCTACTGTCCTTCGAATTTGGTTGCAGAATGACAGTGGTCGCCGAAACCCGACCTTGGCCCTTTTCTTGACTGACGTCCGGTCTACTTTGGAACTTGACCTCGGCGTCATCGTCATGAATCAGCATGGGTGGCAACGTACGAGCAGGGGCGACATCGTGCGCGAACGACAGCCTCCGCAAGTCGCGAATCAGAGCTTTGGGCCCGTTGATGACATACCCCTGAGCAAAGTTAGCCGTCCGAAACCTGAACTTCGAAACGTCGACGAGTGGGACTTGAGCTTTCGAGGTAGCTAACGCGCGACTTCCTCTGATTTGAAGCCGGACGTCAGAGAAAAGAACTCCTTCCTGTTGCACAGCATTCATGCGCTCTTCAAAGCGCTCCTATCCGAATGTTCGACGCAGAACGCATGGATGGGCTCGACTCGTCCGCGCAGCGCCAGCGCGCCAAGGTCGTGGATATGGATTTCCGGCGGCGGGCCGAGGGAGGCGAGCGCTTCCGCCGATGCGATGAAGAAGCATCCGACTTCGCGGGTCGCCTGCTCGAGGCGCCCGGTCGTGTTCATGACGTCGCCATGAAAGACAATCGCACGGCGCACCTGGCCGACCTCGCCGGCGACGACCTCACCCAGGTGCAGGGCCGCACGCARCTGCGGTGGCGCGCCAAAGCGTTGGACGAACCGGTTCGCGTCCGCGGCGAGCGCCGCGCGCATCGCGAAGAAGCAGCGCAACGCCCGCGCATCCGCAACGCCGTCAGCCTCGACCCAGGTGATGACGATCTCGTCACCGACGTATTGGTAGATTTCGCCGCGGCACAGCTCGATCGGTTCGGCGACTGCCGAAAACACCGAGGCGAGGAAGCGATGTGCCTCCAGCGCCCCGAGCCGCTCGGCGATTGCGGTCGAGCCCACCACATCGACGAAGAGGAAGAAGCGTCGCTCGGCGTAGGGCCGGCGATACTTTCCAAGCAGAAGAGCCATGAACGTGCGGTAGCCGACGAGGCCCGCGGCCTGAAACATCATCACCACGACGGCAACGGGCACGAGCGAGAGGCAAACCGCGATCAGCCCGGTGCGCGCGTTATAGACGGTGACAACGCCCAACAAGCGCKCTCCCGGCTGGCCGGCGAGGACCGCCCCTGCGATCGCGCCGTAGACAAGCGTCTTCAGGATAAACACCGCAGCGAACGGCAGCGCGTCGAGCCATCGCATCGAAGCGCGAGGCAGCAGGAAGATCTCGATGCCGGCGATCCATGAAGCCGTGAGCAGGGCGTGAATGACACCAATCGGTATCGAGATCAGCAGGGAAGCGAGCAGCGAGCGAGCGCCCGGTCCGGCAATCGCGCCGCCATAGACTGCACCGAAGCCCGCACCGATGACCGCGGCTATGCGCATGATGCGCATGAACCGCCGCAGTCGTTCGCGCGTGACGGCGGAAAGTGTGGCGATCATCTGCCCTCGAGTCTAAGGGCACCACGGCGAACGCCTGCCAGGCTCCATCGAGCAGGTGGTGTGTTGGGCGCACAAGATCCTTGGGGGCCGACAGCCGAGGCCTAGATCGAGGCCGGGGTCCTCAATCGCCTTATCTACTTGAACCAGCGGGTGCGAGCGGTCGTTCGCGAAGGTCCGGTCCTGGGCGGGACCGCCTGTTCGCCAATCTCGCCGATAGMAGGCCTTGGCCACACCCGCGTCGAAGGTCAGCTACAAGGTCCGGCTGCGAACTGGTGSTCGCGGCCAGCAGCGGGTGTTCTTGAACGTCCGGTTCATGCGCCCCTAAATCTGCGGCTCAGCGGATCGCGGCGGGGGCAAGTTGCCCACGAGATCGTTTGCCATCCTCGAACCACTGGACTTGACTCGCGAGCTACTTCCTCGGCGCATCCAGACCGACCGTCGCGGGCCCAAGCTCTGGTGGCTTGCGACGGCCGTGCTCGCGGCCAATTGCCTCTAATCCAGCAAGCGCGTATGTGTGCAGATGGGTGATGATGGCTTCGCGAGGCATCCGACGAACCTCGTCCAGCGGCCTAGGCGCGCCCCGTGCTGCGACCAGCAGCATTGAGCACGGCGCCAACACACTGATCACGCAGCGCACCAGTGCAG
>NZ_JBFUIU010000618.1:0-5371 GCF_056401695.1 Variovorax sp. P4_D9 | reverse complement strand
CTCTTGCTCAGAGGTACCACCTTCAGCCAGGTGCGGTACTCGGAGTCGCGGTCGAAAGCATGGGCCGCGTGCATCACATCGCCGTTCAGTTTGTAGATCGCCGTGAACCGATAGGGCGTCCTGTCGTTGAGCAAGGCCAGCGCCGGACCGATGCCGCGGCTGGCAAGAAGGTTTCGAACGGCCGCAGCGGGCGCTGGCAAGTCGACATCGAGCATGGGTACCTTGGTTGGGGCGTGGGCGGGAATCTTACGTAGTTCTTACTGCGTTTGGGAACAGGGTTTGACCCTCATCTTGTCAGCGCAAACCCTTGGGTGTCCCGCGGGCGTTGAATGGCCTCCGCGGGGGCCGGCCTGGCAACGAGTGGTGATCAGGGTACGCAACGGAGCGTATCGGATGTTTCCAGCCTTTGCTGAAGCACTCGAGCGATGCCAACGTGAGCGAGGAAGAACGGGACGATCGAATGGTGACTGACGGAGAAACACGCCGCGAGGCGGGTCTCAGGGCCATGCCAGCGTTGGCTTCGCGGTTGTCGTGGCCGGGAGACGCGCTGCGCAGGCGTACAGTCGCGCATCTGCATGTCGTATCGGTACGCGTCTCGGCTGCTGAAGGCGACTTTCCCTTCACCGGAGGGTGCTCATGAGCGAAAGATCCAAAATAGACGAAGCACGCTTCGCACAAGCCGTGCATCTCGTTGTCGCAGCCGTGTCCGCCAGTTCGCTGAGCAGCGATCGGAGCTTTGATGCGCCCACTCACCAAGACGTCCTTCGAGTGGCGCTGATTCGCGCGTACCAGACGCTTGGGGACGCGCGTGACGAGATCGAGGGACATGTGCGCAGTCCGGATTGATCTGGTCCAGCCAGCGCCTGCGGTGCAGCCAGGTGCTGTCATCGGCCCGTCATGAGTCCGCCGCCAATGGACCAAACCTTCCCCGACAGGGGTCGCAATGCAAGGAGACTGCCGTGGAACTCACATCCATCCAGATCGACAAGCCGGTGGACCTCAACTTCATCCTGGGCCAGTCGCACTTCATCAAGACGATCGAGGATCTGCATGAGGCGATCGTGCAGACAGCGCCGCAGATGAAGTTCGGCATCGCGTTTTGCGAGTCAAGTGGGCCCGCCCTAGTGCGTCGGACTGGCAACGACGCGGAACTCATCGAGTTGGCGCAAAGGAACGCCCTCGCGCTGAGTTGCGGACACTGCTTCATTGTTTTCATGAGCGGCGGATTCCCGATCAATATTCTCAACACCATCAAGGCGGTGCCGGAGGTTTGCACCATCTACTGCGCGACGGCCAATCCGGTGGAGGTCATCGTCGCCGACACCGGGAACGGGCGAGGGATTCTCGGCGTTGTCGACGGCGCCAAGAGCAAGGGGATCGAAACCGAGTCCGATGTTGAAGCGCGCAAGAAGATGCTGCGCCAATTCGGGTACAAGCTCTGAACGTCGAATGGACGTGGACCGGCTCAGGGATCGATCTGCGGCGATCGGTCGACCGATGAGCAATCGCTTCTGGGGCGCAGATCCAGAAAGGGCCGTCGTTGCTGGCGTTCATGGACCCCTGCGGAATCGAAGAGCAATGCGAGCAGGCGCTGGTCGCTGCCCGCTGCCCGCTGCCCGCTGCCCGCTGCCCGCTGCCCGCTGGCCCGGCGGACCAGGTAGCTCGGCATGAGCGATCGCACCGCGGACAGTCTCGGTGCCCATTGACAAGCCCGCAGGCCCTCGAACAAGATGCCCGGGCGCCTGTCGCGGCGTCGAGGAGGACTTGAAGATGCACGCAGGGTGCCCAGGAACATGTGGCAGCATCCATAGTGCAGGTCTTGTCAAACGCGCTTGACGAGGCCCCCTTGCCTTCGCCTGTTCGCCGCTACCTTGACCTGGCCCTTCCCGAGCCTGCTTCAACCCGTGTGCCATCCACCCTCGTCTTCGCCCAGCAAGGCACTTTGCGCACCAGCACGTCGGCCTCACGTTGGCTGCCATCCTCCGCAACCCACACAGTGAGGCCGCTGGGCAAATGAATTCTGGTGAAATGCGCAAGTTCGTCTGGCACCACTTGTCCATCTGACCGTTCACGACTCGTTTCGGGCGGGCCAAGGTGCCAGTGAGGTCCGACTTGGATGGTTCAGGTTTGGTCATGACGCCGGGAGCGCTGAAATCAATTGAGGCGCGCTTCACCGGTTACTTGCGGAAGCACCCTTCTATCCGTGGGCGCTGCTTTCGAGCCCTGCGTTGAAGTGGACGCACCTCGACCAATCGCGCGCGCTCGCGACGATGAGGATCGGGCCGACTGAGGTCGCGCTGGAGTTCCGATTTGAACCGGGCGGAGAAGTCGGCAGCGTGTACAGGCCTGGCCGGTGGGGGCGCTTCGATGGCGGGTACCGGCAGGTTCCGTGGGAAGGGCACTTCGCCGAATACGCGAGGCGCTCCGGCGTGCTCGTTCCGTCCTACACAGAGGTGGGATGGCGCGACAACGAGAACCTGGAACTCGACTGGCGCGCGAGAATTTCGACCCTCAGCGTCGAGGGCGGTGCGCTACGTCGGATGAGGTTGAAGACGCGTTGGAGATAGTGGAGCAGACCGACGCCTGAAGCCGTCGGCCGCCCGGGCGTGCGGGACCGGAGGCTCTCCGGCAGAATGCGGCCCACAACGGACCTCCGCGCCCAGGGTTCCCTGCACTCAGGTTCCGGTTGTCGCCGAGACGCGCAAATACCGCGATGAGCCGTCAAGGGTCTTCGCGCAGACAGCGTGCCAAACGACGGCGTCCATTGGTGTCGCCAAAGCCCAATTGATCCTGCCCGAAGACGATGGATGCGCGGCAAAGCCGAAAAACTGAGACTGCTTCCTCGGGAGCCCTTTGCTTCGCGCCAAACGAACACCGCCGGTCAGCAAGTTCACATCCCGCCAGTACCTTGAATTCATCAGGCTCTTGAATTCGTCGAAACTAGAGGCAGCATGGTGAACACCACCCACGAGGACGTCCAGCTTCTCGACGTTGCCAAGGGGCCTCTGAAAGAAGAGGTCTCCAAACGCCGAAGCGCCGATGGGGATAACGGAACCAGAAACGGTCTTGGGCCACAGGCCAAGCAAGCGCCTAAAGTCCAGGTGAGACGCATCCGTAAAGAGGTCAGTCCATGAAAGTTGGCTCATTGGTGTGTGTCGCGAACGTTCAGGTCAGTTCCCAGGCGGTGCAGCTTGGCCGCAGTGCCACTGCAAGATGCTTTCTGCCTGGTCTGCACTTTGGAGGTCATAGAGGTCCAATCCTTTTCCATCAAGACGAGCGCCGCGAAGAGGTCGTCGTTGCCGCCACTGCGCTCATGTCGGTCGAGAGTCGAACAAGAGTTGCCTTCACTGATCTGCGCGCCATGGGTCGCCAACCCCGCTAGTGCGCGGAGCTGGGGCCGAAGCGAAAGCGATGATATGGGGTGCTAGCTCTTCGAACACCAAGACATATGGGATAGCTCTTGCAGCCGGGGTAGACCGACGCATGAAGCCGTCGACCGCGGACGTGCGGGCTCGGGCGGCTCTCCGGCAGAATGCGGCCAACACTGGGCATTTCCGATGGGCTGTCAACCGCCTGCCGCCAGGTAGCTTTGCTGCCTAGGATGAGCACGAACATTCCCCCAAGCATCGCCCCGTTCTGGGACGCCTTCTGCGCCGAGGTTGGAGAGGACTGCTCCGACCGGTTCTTCGAAGCGTTCCACTTCGATGACAACGAGACCGATGCCAACGCACTTGCCGACCTCGTACTTGCAGGCATCAAGCGGGGAACTGCCGGTCTTGTCTGGTCCTTGGAAAACGCAGGCGGTTCGCCACCCAAGTCGGGGGGCCTCAGTGTTGTCACCTACTGGGATGGAACGCCTGTGTGTGTCATCGAGACGCTGGAGGTCGAGGTCTTGCCGTTCGAGCAAGTCAGCGCCGAGTTCGCCGCCACCGAGGGTGAAGGCGACGGGTCTCTGGAGTATTGGCGACGCGTTCACTGGGCTTACTTTGGCCGAGAGTGCGCGCGCGTTGGTCGACAACCAAGTCAGGTCATGCCTGTCGCGTGTGAGCGGTTCAGTGTCATCTACAGAGCCAGCACTTGAATGTACGGCCGCAGTATGTCCGCCGAGGGCCGCGACCGGCAACAATCGGCCAGGACCGGACGTTCGAACCTGGCGTAGGTCGCGTTCGCATCGTGAGGTGTCGCGGCTTCAAAAGGTCAGTTTGCTACTTCGGTCGCAGCGCGGCCACGCCGGCAGCATCGACAATGAATAGCGCTATCCCGGCAGCCAGTGTGAATACGTGGGGGAACGCCACCAATGGCAATCGCATGTTGCGCCAAATCCTTAGGCCATTGGCTTGAAACTCGCCGTCCCATGCCGTGTAAACCTGAAATGGCGAGACACCGTCGAAGTCGTTGGACAAAAACGCCGCCTCAAGCAGCTGGATTCTGGGCTCGTACATGTACTGAAAACCCTTCCATAGCGCCTCCAAGAACCAGAAAATCATCGCCGCGCCAGCTGCGAAAAGCCACAGATATCTAGACTGATAAAAGCCGACACCGAGTGCGGCCAAACCAACAGTCGCGCTCCAGCCCTTGATGGTGATGACGCGCGCGTCGTAATCCTCATAGAACTTCTGCAACAGCAGGTACTCGTCCTTGAGGTACCCAAGCTTGGTGTCAATATTCACGAGCGCTCCTGCATCTGCAATCGACTCATGGTACGGAGCCTTCTCTAACCCCACAAGCTACCCAATGCGTAGATTGGCGCCGGCTCCAGCGACAGGCTACAGCCGGCCAGCAGCGGCTGTTCGTTCGTGTGCTTTTTACCGCTTCCGATAGAGGGCGGCGTGAGCGGTCGTGTATTCACCAAGAGGTCCGGCATGTACTTCATCCGGGCGAAGCGAGGCCGGATTTTTCAAGTACACGAATGCCTCGACGGTGTCGGCCGGCGACGAACCGGCCTCTCGCACCTTGATTCGAATTCGCTCGTACCCGTCAGGTTCGCCGACCCGCTCCAGAGCATCCATCTGTTGAAGTCCAGCGTCGGTCACTTCAAATAGCTGCCCTTCGACGTGGAGCCCTTGTCCCGGACTGTTGAGAACCCACGGCGAATGGCGCTCTCCGACGAGATAGAAGGGATATCGGTCCTCGGTCACGAAGCTGCCGGGCACACGGATGCCAGTGTTCACGTCGCTGTTGGGGAATTCCGCCTTGAGGGTGCCAAAGACGAACACGAGGTGGCGATTCACGTAGTCTCCGAAACGATGAGTTTTCTGGGCAAGCATATCCCTCCAGAGGACGCGCTGTCCGGCAGAATGCGGCCACAAGGAGACGTTCGCCCAATGCTGAATCGCATCGGTCACGTGCTCTCCTGGCTCAGTCTATGATC
>NZ_JBFUIU010000617.1:0-5373 GCF_056401695.1 Variovorax sp. P4_D9 | reverse complement strand
ATCCTTGGCCTTCCAGCGGGCTTGTGCGGCCTTCACCCATTCGGTGGGGATGGTCTGCCATGCCGGGTCAGCGGCGCCGGCCTGGAAGTCGCCGCGCAGCATCTGCGAGCGCAGCGGCTCGGGCAGGGATTGGAGCGTTGCCTTGTAGCCGGTGGACAGCAGAAAGAGGTTGTCCTCGACGCTCGACGGGATGAACGTGCGGCTCTTGGGCTTCATGAGCTCGTCGCCGACCATCACGGGCTCGGGCCCGGGAACCTCCTGGTCCTCGCCCTTCTCGTTCGTCACGTACCAGCGCAGTTCGCCGGGCTTGGCTGGGTTCGGGTGGTTCGGCTCCAGCCAGGGCGCCCAAAAGCGCTTGACCCATTCGCCCTCGGCGGTGGTCGGCGGGTTGCCGGCAGCGATGACTCGCTGGCGGATGTTGGGCTTGTCCGTGCGAAGCCAGCCGATCAGGACGCGGAACTGCCCTTCGGTGAAGTGGGTGATCTCGTCGAATAGCTTGGCGTCGTGCGGGCGGCCTTGGTACTTGATCCAGTCGCCGGGTTCCTTGACGCTGCCCAGCTCGAGCACGCGGTCACCTGGCAGGCGCCAGACTCCGGACTGGCTGTTGTAGCCCTTGCGCGTGCCGAGGATCTTGGTCATGCGCTCCTCGATGCCCACCAGCTGCACGGCCTCGCGGCGGAACAGGATGCTGTGCTCCTGGGTGGTGAGTGACACACCCATCAGCAGGTCGGTCTTGCCGCCTCCGGCCGCTCCGCCGTAAAAGACGATGTCGGCCATGGAGAGATAGGCGGCCAGCTGCGGGCCGTCCTGCGGCACCCAGATAGGCGCATCGCCGGCCATGAGGATGGCGTCCAGCTCGGCGCGCGCATGCGGGTCCATGTGCTGGACCAGTTCCAGCATTTCCGCGGTGGTGACGGCAAGGGGCTTGCTCACTTCTTGCCTGCCATCGCGGCAATGGCTGCCAGCGCTGCCGGGTTGCCGTTGATGAAGCGGGACAGCCGGACAGCGCGCTCGGTGTCCGTGAGGGCCTTGCCTGCGCCTGGCGCATCCGGATCGTTCTCGGCGCCATCGAGGCCGAAAGCCTGGCGCTCCAGTGCAACCAGAACCCGAAGCGTCTCGCCCATGTCCTTCATGGTCTTGGCGCGTCCAGGGAGGCTGATGATCTTCTTGTAGAGGTCGTTGAGGCGGTCCTGGCCGTTCTCGTCGGGTGCGCGCAGCAGCTCGCCCAGCGCTTCCAGAAGGCTCACGTTCTCGGGGCCAACCTGCAGCTCCAGCTCGTCCATCAGCCGCATCAGGATGGTTCGACTGCGGTGGATGTCTCGACGATGGGAGAGGCGGACGGTGACGAGGGCCTGGGCTCCGGCGTCGATGATCTGCTTCTCGGAAACCTTGGATTCCGTGGATACCTCGTTGGATACCAGTGCCTTGGATACCAGTGCTTCGGCCTTCTGCTGGATCTTCTCGGAGAGGTCGCGCTCCCAGCCGTTGACCTTGGAACGCTTGTTGATGGCGCCATGGCTGATGCCGTGCTCGGCGGCCATCTGCCGGAGGGTTTTGATGCCGGCGCGGTAGTGTGCAAAATCATCGCCGAGATTGCCAAGGGATTGACGCAGTTCAGCACCGACAGTGACACCTTGGGCGATGCCTATGAGTACCTGATCGGCCAGTTTGCTTCGGGCTCCGGCAAAAAGGCGGGTGAGTTCTACACCCCTCAGCGCATTTCAGACATCCTGTCGGCCATCGCGACGCTGGACAGCCAGGAGCCGGCCACCGGCAAGCGCTCCCATCTCGACAGTGTGATGGATCTGGCCTGCGGATCTGGCTCACTGTTGCTCAATGTGCGCCACCGCCTGGGTCCGCATGGCATCGGCAAGATCCACGGCCAAGAAAAGAACATCACCACCTACAACCTGGCTCGCATGAACATGCTGCTGCACGGGGTGAAGGATTCCGAGTTCGAAATCTTCCACGGCGACACCCTGCTTAACGAATGGGACATGCTGCGGGAGACCAACCCGGCCAAGATGCCGAAATTCGATGCGGTGGTGGCCAACCCGCCCTTTAGCTACCGCTGGGAGCCCACCGAGGCGCTGGGCGAGGATGTGCGCTTCAAGAACCACGGCCTGGCGCCCAAGTCGGCGGCGGACTTTGCTTTCCTGCTGCACGGCTTCCACTTCCTGAAGCAGGACGGCGTGATGGCCATCATTCTTCCGCACGGCGTGCTGTTCCGTGGCGGCGCCGAGGCGCGCATTCGTACCAAGCTGCTCAAGGACGGCCACATCGACACGGTGATCGGCCTGCCGGCCAACCTGTTCTTCTCCACCGGCATTCCGGTGTGCATCCTGGTGCTGAAGAAGTGCAAGAAGTCGGACGACGTGTTGTTCATCAACGCCGCCGACCACTTTGAGAAGGGCAAGCGGCAGAACTATTTGCTGCCCGAGCACATCGACAAAATCATCGAGACCTACCAATACCGCAAGGAAGAAGTGCGCTACTCAAGGAGGGTAGGCTCGGAGGAAATCGAGAAGAACGACTTCAACCTGAACCTTTCTCGCTACGTCAGCACGGCGGAAGCCCAGGACGAAATTGACCTGAAGGCAGTCCACCAAGAACTGATGGCGTCCGCCCAGAAGATCAAGACGGCCAAAGCGCAGCACAACGATTTCTTGAAGGAGCTGGGACTGCCGTTGCTGCCATGAGTCACCGCCAACGTCCCTTGTGTCACCGACTGCTATTCGTTGGGGGCGTAGGGGCGGACAATCAGACTCCTGTCTGACCTGCGGATGACAGTCTAGAGCGGCAGTTCGCGGCGGCCGCCCGAATACCCGCTCATGGCCGTTCTGAACCTTTGAGCCTCAAGCGAACTTCGGTGCGTCCAGATCCGGGCCAGGCGAGTTCGGAAGTCTCATACCTTGATGCCCCCCAGGAGCGCGACCGGCTCCAGGCCAGCCAGGGTCATCTKGGCTTCAGAATGCGCGGCTCGCAGCGACCTGACCTCGCGCTCCAGCTTGCGCACCTTCTCGGCCAGTTCGGCTGACTGGACGGCTGCCTGGTGCCCCGACCGCTGCGGGCATCCACGATCGTCAGGCTTCATGCCCGCAGCGATTGAGGCCATGGCCGAGACTGTTCCCGGCGGCTCTCTATCGGGCGAACCCTAGAGGGGGTTGGACGACAAACGGACCCTGAAGGGTCCGTTTGAAATCGTCTTCGTCATCTGGTGCTCAATCGGCGTTATCGGAGGCCCGACTCGCCAATGCCCCAACTAGGCGGCGGACTCGTCGAAGAGGACTGGCCCTCTCTGGAGTGGGTAGCTGTCCCGGTGGAAGCATCGGGACATGCCGAAGAACCGCGATTACACAGGGCTCCTCAGTACGCCCCGTCTTAGCAGGGAGAGGGCCCGCCCCGCGCGGACTCGCGGAAGATCCAGGCTAGCGCCTGACCTGGATCATCACGGAACTGGCCACGCTCGTGAGCTGCCCGTCGCTGACGACGAGTTGCACCACGTAGTTCCCACGGACGTCGGGGACGAAGGTCGGCGCGACGGTCGTCGCACCCTGGAGCGTCGCCGTGCTCTTCTTCGGCTTCGACTTGAACTTCCACGTGTACGTGACGGCGGTTCCGTTCGGGTCGTAGCTCTTTGAGCCATCCAACGTGACGCTCTGGCCGATTGCGCTGCGCTGACGCGGTCCGGCCTTCGCGACAGGCGCTAGGTTGACGTTCGGGTCGCCGGCGGTCACGACGACGTTGTCGGGGGCACTCGAGAGCATGCCGTCGGACACCACGAGTTCGACGACATAGACGCCCGCCAGGTCGGGCGTCAGCATTGCAGTCGCGTTGCTCGGATTAACTGGTGCGGCAACGCTGCCGGCCGGGCGGCTGACGAGCGTCCACGCATAGGTCAGCGTGTCGCCGACATTCGCATCGCTGCTTAGCGCGCCGCTGAGGTTTACCGCCCTGCCCACGACCGTCGACACGTCATCGCCCGCGCTGGCCACCGGCGCCACGTTACCCAGCGCTGCGGTCACCGTCACCGATGCCTGCGTCGTGCTGTAGCCCTTGCCATCGCCGACGACGAGCCCGATCACGTAGACCCCCGGCACATCGGCCACGAAGGTCGGCGCAGGATCGTCAGCCACGCCATCGATGTAGGAGAGCTGAGCCGTGCTGCCTGCCGGCTTGGAGGTGATGCTCCAGCTGTAGGAAAGAAGGTCACCGTCGGCATCCAAGCTGCCGCTGCCGTCGAGTTCAACGGTTGCGCCGACCAGCACGTTCTGATTGGGGCCAGCCACCGCAACGGGGGCATTGTTCTTGTTCACCGGGTTCACGGTAACGACCACCTGGTCGGCGACGCTCTTCTCATTCGAGCTGTCGGTGACCACGAGCGATGCAATGTACGTCCCGGCCTGGTCAGGTGTCAGCGAAGGACGCGGCGACGAGGCGTCGACGATGGCTGCCGTGCTGTTCGCTGGCTTGGAATCCAGCGTCCACACGTAGGTGATCGAGTTGCCGTCGGGATCCGAGCTGGCGCTGCCATCCAACGTGACGACCGTGCCCATGGGCACGTTCTGATCGATCCCGGCGTCAGCCGTCGGCGCGCGGTTCGAGCCGCTCGCGACCGCCGTCAACCGCACGGTGTCCTGCGCGCTGGCCAACGCACCGTCATTGACCACGAGGCCGAACGTGTAGTCGCCCGCAACGTCGGGCACGAAGCGCGCGAACGCCTGCGTGGCATCGGTCACCGTGGCCGTGCTTCCGCTCGGCCGCGCGGTTACCGACCACGCATAGGTCAGGGCGTCGCCGTTGAGATCGGAGCTGGCCGAGCCGTCGAGCACTCCGGTTTCGCCGATTTGCAGGGAGCGGTCGAACCCGGCGTTGGCCACGGGCGCGACATTGACGGCACGCAAAGTGGCCGAGGTCGGACTGCTGTCGACCTTGCCGTCGTTGACCACAAGGGTTACGACGAAGTCGCCGGGCACGTCGGGTGTAAGGTTCACTATGGGGCCCGCGCTGGCGTCCAGTGCCGCGGCGCTGCCCTCAGGGCGCGATGCCAGGGTCCAACGGTAGCTCAAGGCATCGCCATCGGCATCCGCACTGCCCGTGCCGTCGAAGGTCATGGCGAGCTTCACGGGGGCTTCGGCGCCGCTTGACGTGCTCACCGCGGCGACCGGGCCGACGTTGCCGGTCCCGGCCCCACTGTCGCTCGCGCTTCCGGTCGCGCTCACAGCGCCGGTCGACGTCGACGTCGACGCCAAGCCCGAGCCCGAGCCCGAGCCCGAGCCGGAGCCGGAGCCGGAGCCATTCGGCGCCGACAGGGCCATGGGGGCAAGCCCTCCGCCGCTGCCGCTACCACCACCGCCGCAGGCGGTGAGGGAA
>NZ_JBFUIU010000616.1:0-5388 GCF_056401695.1 Variovorax sp. P4_D9 | reverse complement strand
CTCCAGCACCGACGCTCGCTCGCTGTGGGCAGTGCGCGATGCCACGGCGGAATTCCCCGTGCTGCTGCCCGGCATGGCGGCGTTCGACGTGAGCTTCGCGATCGCGGACATCGGCCGCGCCGCGCTGGAGTGCGAAGCCCTGCTGCGCGAAAGGTGGCCGAGCGGCACCGCCTTGGTCTACGGACATCTCGGCGACGGCAACCTGCACGTGATCGCGCATGCCGATGGCGGCCGGCCGGAGACCCGCGCGCAGATCGAAGAGCTGGTGTACGACCTGACACGGCGCTACCGCGGCGCCGTTTCCGCCGAGCACGGCATTGGCCTGCTCAAGCGCAAGGTCCTGGGCCACACGCGCAGCCCCGCGGAACTGGCGGCAATGCGCGCTGTGAAGCACGCGCTGGACCCCAAAGGCATCCTCAACCCCGGCAAGGTGATCTGAGCATGAACGCATCCAAGACCAAGTTCCGCATCTGGGCGCAGGGCGCCACGGACAACGCGGGCCACCGCACTTATCTGGCTCAGTTGCTGCCCCACATGCAGGCCTGCGTCGACCCGGAGTTCGAGGTGGAGTTCCACACCACCACGCCCTCCGTGACCACGGTCCACGCGCTGTCCGAGTTTCGCTTTTCGCGCGAGGTGATCCGCAACGCGATCCGCGCCGAGCGAGAGGGCTACGACGTGTTCTTCATGAACCACTTCCAGGACGTCGGCCTGTACGAGGCGCGCGCTTCGGTAAATATCCCGGTGCTGGGGCTGGGCGAGACCAGCCTGCTGCATGCCTGCACGCTCGGGCGCAAGCTGGGGCTGCTGGCCATCAATCACGCTTTCATCCCGACTCATAGGGACCAAGTACAGCGCTACGGCTTGCAGCAGCGCGTGGCCGGGATTCGAGCCGTCAACGCCACGATGGCCGACTGGATGGAGGCTTTCGCTTCGGCCGAGAAGAAAGCGGAGCTGGAACAGGTGTTCGTGCGCGAAGCCCGCCGATTGATGGACATGGGCGCCGACGTCATCGTGCCCACCGGCGGCATTCCCATGATGCTTTTCGGCGCACCAGGCGCCCACGTGGACGGTGCGCCCATCGTCAACGGCGTGACCGTGGTGCTGAAGGCCGCCGAAATGGCCGTGAAGCTTCGCCGCCTGGGTGCCGTGGGCACCAGCCGCGTTGCGCACTCCGGGTTCGCGCTGCCGAACGAGAAGACGCTGGATGAGTTCCTGAACCATGGCTGATGCAGGCGACCCGGTGCCAGAGTTCAAGGATAGGCTTGTCTTCGACGATGCCGCGGGCGAGCTGCGCGATGGACCGCGCCGCTATCTACTGCTGCGGCCCGATGCACTGATGACCATGTTTCGCCTGCTGCCGCCAGACACCCGCGCGCTCGCTCTGGGCGCGCTGGAACAGGCAGTGCACCAGCAAGGCTCGGACAGCGCGCGCGCCTACCTGACGCACAGTGGCGGCGACGTCGAAATGCTGCTGACCATCATCGAGCGCACTTCCCCGCAGCTTGGCTGGGGCACTTGGCGCTTCGAAGCGGACGGTGATCGGCTGCGCCTGGAAGTGCACAACAGTCCGTTCGCGCACTCCTTCGGACCTTCGGAGCAGCCTGTCTGCCATGCAGTGAAAGGCATGCTGCGCGGCTTGGCGGACCTTTGGCTGGGCCGCCCGGCGCAGAGCAGCGAACTGCAGTGCTCAGCGCAGCACCACGCGACCTGCACCTTCGAGGCTCGCGCCGCATAGGCGCTCAGCGGCGCGCGCGGCGTGCCCAGTAGTCGAAGGTGGCTTGGACGATCGAGGGCTGCAGAAGGAAGTCATGCGCCTCTCGCGCGGCCTCGGAGTTCACCGGCTTGATCGTCCCCGCGGACAGTGCGTCTAGCGCCATGCGCGCGGCGCGTTCGGCGTGAACATTCAGGTACACCGCCTCCTGCAGGCTCTGCCCGGTGCACACGCAACCGTGGTTGGCCAGAAAGGCGGTGCGGCGGCCGTCGAGCGCTTGCGAGATCAGCGCGCCTTCCTCGTCGCCCGTTGGCACGCCGGGCCAGCGCGCAAGGAAGCCGCAGTCGTCGTGGAACAGGCCGCATCCATGTGGGCGACCGGCAGCGGAATGCCCAGCATGGAGAACGCCGAAATCGCCGGCGGATGTGTGTGCACGATGGCGCGCACTTGCGGATGACGCCGGTAGATCCACGCGTGGAATCGCGTGCCGGGGTTGGGGCGTCCGCCGCCTTCCAGCGTCTGCAGGTTCTCGTCGGTCAGCAGCAGGCTGTCGGTGCTGGCTTCCTCCAGGCCGGTGCCCAGCCTGAGCGTGAGCATGCGCGTGGAACCGCCGTCGCGCAGGCTGACCTGGCCGGCCAGCCCTGTCGCATGTCCTTGTGAGGCGAGGATGGCGCAGGCGTCGACGAAGACTTCCGCCGCTTGGCCGCTGTGGACTTCGTGGAAGGCGACCATTTCGAGGATCTTGGTACTCATTCCTCTCCCGCCTCGATCGTTTGAGTACCCTCAATGCGTGCCGTAAGGACGAAGCACTTCGGAGGTCGCCATCTCCAAGGCTCGAGCTGGCGTTGAGCCATTGCTGACGAGCTGCTTCAAGCGGCGATAGACCTCAAACATCAGGTCTTCGTTGTATTCGCTCGAGTCAGGATCGATGACCGGATATTCGCGCTCAAAGGAACTCAGCGTCCAGTCGTACTGGTTCCTGACGACCTCTTGATTTTCAATGGACTGCGGCGGTTCGACCGCCGGCGAGCTTGAACTCGATTGAATTCTCATGGCGCCCCCGAAAGTTGTCGGAAGAGAGGAAACCAGCCGAGTTTTGAATGTAATACTAAAGAAAACACAAATGCCAGCCCGCCCGTCGCACGGTCTTCAAGGATTTCGTCCGCACGATAGGGCGGCTCGCTGATTGAGTGGCCAAGCTCTTGCCGTGGCCGAACAATCGTCGATGCTGAGATCTCCCTTGGCACCTGGATGACCGGAATCGGGTTCATAGCGTGAGTTCGCCGATCGGCCGCGAAGGACCGCAACCGCTGCTCTGCAGGCATTCGTCCGGGGCCAGCTATCGAAGTGTCGCGACGGCCTCGGCTCATTTAGCCAATCCAAGCCGTTCAAGTCGGCGCAGTTTCCGGCACCCCAGCGATCACGCGCGCCAGAAGGCGAAGCTTCTGCTCGTGGGTAAGCCCGTGGCCCTTGCGGACGGAGTTGAGCCCCCTGGCGCCCAGATGAGCGATGCGCACCACCTCGGCATCGTTCGTCATGGGGTGGATCAGTTGCATCCTGTCGAAGGCCTCCATCGCCTTGTTGCCGCAGAGAACGATGAAGCAGTGCGAATACAGGATGGCCGAGAGCCTTCGGAGGTTGTCCGGCTGCGAAATCTCGCTCATGCTTGCCTCGGACCGCTCATCACTGGGGCATCGCCAGAGGGGCTCTGGCCACACGTTCGCGATGGTGACGCGGCCGCGCCAAAGCGACGAGGGGTCGATGTCGCGCCGCTTGAAGATGGAGCTTTCATCACCGATGCCGCGAAGCTCCTGGAGCAGGCTTGCAAGGTTGTACCCAGTTGTTCCGACCGTCGGGTGGCCGTGACGGGCCTCCTCCCTGCCTGGGCAGGACAAGACGAACGCAACCAAGCTCCCCGGTGGATGCTCGAGATCGGGAGTGGCGATTGGGAGGTGAGCGGCGTATTGGAATCCAAGGCGGTCGATCTGTGCCGCGGTGAAGTCCCTGGGCGCGGGCCAATGAGCCGGGCGGTCGACGGGAGGAACTACGCCTCGATCCATTGCTGAGCCTGCTCCTCTGGGATTGCTTGCACGGGATGATAGGCGAGGGCTGCGGTCGCCTGGGCCGCAGCACCCGATACCCGCCCCGTCCAACGCCGCTTCGACCGCACCGATGCGCACCTTGCTGGCAAGCATGGCTCAGATTTGGATCGGCGCGGACTCTGCATTCCAGATTGCGGGCGCTGATTGGGCCCGAACGCCCAGCCGCCCGAGCGCCATTCACGCGCGACGATCGACGCTTGAACTCGATGGGCGGACCGCACGCCAAGGCTTGCAAATATCCGTTGATGGTCCAGTAGCTTTAGCCACCCGGCGGGCCTTTGAACTCGACCACATTGCCCTCCGGATCCGTGACATAGATGGACGGGCCCTGCCCCTCGGCGCCGAACCTTTGCTCCAGGGAGCCTGCATAGTAGCCATACTGGGCCAGTTGGTGCCGGATGGCCGCCTCGTCGAACGGCTCGATCCGCACACAGAAATGATCCATGTTCCGGCCCTCCGGCCCAGGCGCGGCGCCGCCAGCCCGGCCAAGTTTGCCATCAACTGGCACCAGGTCGATGAGCGAACTGCCAGCGCGGAGTTGAACCAATCCCAGTGCGTCTTCGCGGCGCTCGATGGTGCATCCCAAGGCTTCGCAATAGAAGCGAAGCATCGCTTCGAGATCTGTTACGCGCAGAACGAGGTGGTCGATTTCGCGGATGCGGATCATGGCTTGCATTTTAGGTTGGCCCCCGACTGATTGGACCGCTGAGGGCCGGCTCCAAGCGCTGCCGATCGGACCTCGCGATTATCGGCGGTTCGACCGCATGCAGGCGACTGCAGAGTTGCACCGAAGCACCGCTGAGGTGGCTCGCCTCCACTGTCGCCAGTACTGCGAAGACAACGACCGAGCTCGGGTGGCGCGGCGTCTTAGGGCTATCGCTGCGGGCAGTGCCGGATATTTCTCTGAGGTGATGCCTATTCGGGCTCGCGACGCTGCGCCGCCCTGCTTCGGCGATCTTCTGCTCCGTGGTGGCCACGAAGGCCGGGCGGCGGATCCGTCACCGGCTCGGTGGTGAAGTGGGAAAGCACTTTATCGAATGCGACCCGCACGTTGGCCAGGTTCTCCGCGTGCGCCAGCACGTAGGTGTCATGGCGCCGGACCGCCCCTTTGGCCCAACACCCGGGCGCGAGAGCCGGCCTCGCTGGCCAGTTCATCAAGCCCTTACCAGTGCATTTTCAGGCGGGCGGCATCCCAGGTGCGCCCCACGAATCCAGCGCTTACGACAGGGTTAAGCGCAACCAGCGGAACCTCTGCCATTTGCTGATCAACCAGCGTGATCTTCAGCGAACCGAGCTGCTGCCCGATCGCGAGCGGCGCGACCACCGGATCCACGAGCTGGTCGTCTCCTTGCTCGGCCCCTACTTCGAGCCTATTACATAAAGCTATTGATATTTTCGTAAATCATGACAACCGCTGAGCGCGCCGAGCGTTATGCCTCCAGGAATAATGCTGGAGGATATTGGCATGGTGCAAAAGCGATTGAGCGAGGCGKCGAAGAAGCGATTGCGGGCGGGGCGAATGCTGCTGGCCGGCAAGAGTTGCGCCGATGCGGCCCTGGCCGTCGGGGTGGC
>NZ_JBFUIU010000615.1:0-5398 GCF_056401695.1 Variovorax sp. P4_D9 | reverse complement strand
ATCGAGAACCAGGCCCACGCCGAGGTCGAGGCCGCACTGGCCGCCGCCGACGCCGCGCCCTGGCCCGACGCCAGCGCTGCCTTCACCGACGTGCAGACCACCGGAGCCGGCCAATGGACATGAYACACGATGCGGTGCCCACCGCCGTTCTGCAATCGAGCTACGCCGAGGCCGCCGCGCTGGCGGTGCAACGCGAGATGGAAGCCGATCCGCGCGTGGTGGTGCTCGGCGAGGACGTCGGCCGCGGCGGCATCTTCGGCCAGTACAAGGGCCTGCAGCAGCGCTTCGGCGCCGAGCGCGTGATCGACACGCCGATCTCCGAGGCCGCGATCATGGGCGCCGGCGTCGGCATGGCGCTGGCGGGACTGCGGCCGGTGGTCGAGATGCGGGTCGTCGACTTCGCGCTCTGCGGCATGGACGAACTGGTCAACCAGGCGGCCAAGAACCGCTTCATGTTCGGCGGCCAGGGCCGCGTGCCGCTGGTGGCGCGAATGCCAGGCGGCATCTGGGACGCCTCGGCGGCGCAGCACTCGCAGTCGCTCGAAGCTTGGTTCGCGCACCTGCCGGGCGTGGTGGTCGTCTGCCCGTCGACCCCGCAGGACAACTATTCACTGCTGCGCGCCGCGCTGCGATGCGGCGATCCGGTGGTCTACATCGAGCACAAGACACTCTGGGGCGCGCGCGGGCCGATCGACGAAAGCCTGGACCTGCCACTCGGCAAGGCGGCCCGCCGGCGCCGCGGCAATGCGCTGACGCTGGTCAGCTGGGGCCGGCAGATGCAGGTCTGSCMAGAAGCCTGCGAGACGCTGGCGGCCGAAGGCATCGAGGTCGACCTGCTCGACCTGCGCACGCTCTGGCCCTGGGACCGCGAGGCCGTACTCGAATCCTGTGGCCGTACCGGGCGCCTGCTGGTGGTCCACGAGGCGGTGCAGGCCGCCGGCTTCGGCGCCGAGATCGCGGCCACCGCGGCCGAGGCGATCGGCTGCCGCGTCGCCCGGCTGGGTGCGCCGCGCATCCCGGTCGGCTACGCGCCGGTGCTGGAAGCGCAATCGCGCGTCGGCGCGGCACAGATCGTGAACTCCGCCCGAACGCTGCGGGGATGAACTCGCCGGGCGCCGAAGCGGTGGAGGACATGGTCTTCCTGAAGCTGGTGCGGGTCGTGAACCTGACGGCGCGGCCCTTCCAGCAGCGCGTCGGCCGCGCGCACCAGCTCACGCTCAACGAGTGGCGCACGATGGCGCTGCTCGGCAGCCGCCCCGGCCTGACCGCGACGCAGCTCGCCGACCTGACCGGACTCGACAAGATGGCGGTGAGCCGGGCCCTGGCGGGCCTGCAGCGCGCCAGGCGCCTGCATCGCCACGAAGATCCGACCGACCAGCGCCGCAGCCGGCTCTACCTGAGCAGCGCCGGCAAGGTCGTCTACGCGGCGGTTGGGGTGCAGGCGCGCCAGCGCGAGGCCGAACTGTTCGCCGGCGTCGCGGCCGAGGAGTTGCAGCAGCTCAATGCCACGCTGGACAAGCTGATCGCCTCGATCCGCCGCCAGTCAACGCCAGCTTCAGGCTGAGAAGCCGCCGTCGATGCTGAGGCTGGCGCCGGTCACGAACGCGGCTTCAGGGCTCGCGAGGTAGGCGACCATGCCGGCGATCTCTTCGCCGCGGCCGTGCCTCGGCAGCGCCATGAGCGCGTGCATCGCCTCGGCATTCGGGCCGCCTGCCGGATTCATCTCGGTGTCGACCGGGCCGGGCTGCACGTTGTTGACCGTGATGCCACGCGGCCCGAGGTCGCGCGCCAGCCCGCGGGTGAGGCCGCTCAGCGCCGATTTGCTCATCGCGTAAGCGGCGAAACCCGGCCACGGCATGCGCTCGGCGTTGGTGCTGCCGATGGTGATGACGCGGCCGCCATCGCCCATGTGCCGCACGGCTGCCTGGGTGGCGACAAACACCGCCCGCACGTTGACATTCAGGGTGCGGTCAAAGTCCTCCAGCGACATCTGGTCGATGCTGCCGCCGAGAAAGACGCCGGCGTTGTTGACCAGGATGTCGAGCCCGCCGAAGGTCCTGGCCGCCAGCGCAACCGCGGCGCCGAGGGCACCGGCGTCGGCGCTGTCGGCCTCGATCGCCAGCGCATGGCCCCCGGCCGCCTCGATCTCGCTCGCCAGGGCCCGTGCCGCGGCCTCGTTGCTGGCATAGGTGAAGGCCACCGCGGCGCCATCGCTGGCGAGGCGCCRCACGATCGCGGCACCGATGCCGCGCGCGCCGCCGGTGACGAGCGCGACCTTGCCGGCCTGGACCGAGGGGGTGGAGGGGATGGTGGGGGACATTGTTGGCTCCTGAAGCAGTTGGGATGGCTCCAGTGTCGGGATTTCATTGCAATCCGAGTAGCCATCAAAGTGCCATAACAAATTCAACCCATGGTTGAAAATGCATGGATGCAGCCGCTCAGCCACCTGGAATCTTTTGTCCGCAGCGCGGAAGCCGGGAGCTTCTCCGCCGCGGCCCGCCAACTGGGCCTGACGCCCGCGGCGGTGAGTAAGAACGTGGCCCGGCTGGAGGCCAGGCTCGGAGTGCGACTGTTCCAGCGCAGCACCCGCAAGCTGACTTTGACCGAGAGCGGCGAGCGCCTGTTCCGCCAGATCGGCGGCGCCCTCGGCACGCTGGCCGATGCGGTCGCCGGCATCGCGCAGAACGATGGCGCGCCCGCCGGCATTCTCAAGGTCAGCATGGGCCAGGCATTCGGGCGCGCCTATGTCCTGCCGCTGCTGGCCGACTTCCTGGCGCGCTATCCGGCCGTGCTGCCCGACTGGCATTTCGACAACCGGCAGGTCGACCTGATCGGCCAGGGCTTCGACGCCGGGATCGGCGGCGGCATCGAATTGACGCAGGGCCTGGTGGCGCGCGAGCTGGCGCGCATCCACATCGTGGCCACGGCGTCGCCGGCCTACCTCGCCGGCAAGCCGTTTCCGCGCCATCCCAGCGACCTGGCCGGGCATGAAGGCATCGTGCGGCGCTCGTCACCGACCGGTCGCGTGCGGTCATGGACACTTCGAAACAAGGCCGGCGACGAAGGCGCGGTCGAGATCCGCCCGCGACTGGTCTTCAGCGACCCCGAGGTCATGCGCGACGCCGCGGTGATGGGACTCGGCGTGGCGCTGCTGCCGATGGCCTTCGCGCTGCCCGCGCTGCACAGCGGCGCGCTGGTGCGCCTGCTGCCGGGCTGGTATGCCGACAACGGGCCGATCTCGCTCTACTACCCCAGCAAGAAGCTGCTGCCGGCCAAGACCCGGGTCTTCGTCGACTTCATGGTCGAGCGCCTGCGCGAGCAGGACTTCGCACGGCGCATGCTGGGAAGCTGAGCGCCCGAAGGCAGCCACGGGGTTTCCACCTGCGACACCGAGACTGCTTAACCGGTACAAACAGCTCATGACCCTCTCCACCTCACTTCCGCGCCGCGCCGTCCTGGTGCTGGCCACGGCCACCGCCCTCACCCTGCTGGCCGGCCCCGCCACCGCCCAGGCCACCTGGCCGACCAAACCGGTGCGCATCGTGGTGCCCTTCGCGCCGGGCGGCACCACGGACATCCTTGCGCGCGCCATCGCGCCCGAACTGTCGAAGGCCTTCGGCCAGCAGTTCATCGTCGACAACCGGGCCGGTGCCGGCGGCAATGTCGGCGCCGAGATCGTGGCCAGGGCGCCGAACGACGGCTACACGCTGCTGATGGGCACGGTCGGCACGCACGGTATCAACCGGGCGCTGTACCCCAAGCTGCCCTACGACCCGATCAAGGACTTCGCGCCGATCACGCTGGTGGCGGCGGTGCCCAACGTAATGGAGATGAACGTCGACAAGGCCAAGGCGCTCGGCATCAACAGCGTCGCCGACTTCGTGAAGTACGCCAAGGCGAACCCCGGCAAGCTCAACATGGCCTCGAGCGGCAGCGGCACCTCGATCCACCTGGCGGGCGAACTCTTCAAGACCATGACCGGCAGCTACATGACCCACATCCCCTATCGCGGATCGGGCCCGGCGCTGATGGACATGGTGGGCGGCAACGCCGACGTCATGTTCGACAACCTGCCCTCGTCGATGCAACAGATCAAGGGCGGCAAGCTCAAGGCGCTGGCCGTGACCAGCTCGCAGCGCTCGCCCGCCCTGCCTGAGGTGCCGACCGTCGAGGAGGCCGGTGGTCCCGCGCTCAAGGGCTACGAGGCCAGTTCGTGGTTCGGCCTGCTGGCCCCGGCCGGCACCTCGCCGGAGATCGTCAACCGCATCCAGCAGGAAGTGGCCAAGGCCCTGGCCACGCCGGCCGTGAAGGAAAAGCTGGTGGCCCAGGGCGCCATCCCCAGCGGCAATTCACCCGCCGAGTTCGCCAAGCTGATCGACTCCGAGCACACCAAGTGGGCCAAGGTCGTCAAGGCCTCCGGCGCCAAAGTAGACTAACCCCCAGGTTGCCCGGCACTTCGTGTCCGGGCGCCACCCCCTTTCAAGGGGGCGCAGTCAGCGGCCCGGCGAAGCCGGTTCCGCGACTGCCCCCGAAGGGGCGCGCTGCGCGCAGCCGAAGAACAACCACAACGCGGATTGACTTGGCCGGCGCAGCCAGGCCCGTTGGTGAGGCACCGCGGAACCGGCTTCGCCGGGCCGCTGGTGTCGCTCCCGGTAGGGGGCGGGCGCCCGACACGAAGTGCGGGGCAACCTCGGGGCGAGCTAAGTTACGTGCTCCAGACGACGTCCTTGCCGTCGGCCAGCGAGTCCTTGAGCATGTGCAGCAAGGGCGCGGCGCGCTGATGCAGGCCGACGTGCTGCTTCTCCGCTTCGTTGTCGTGTCCCTCGACCGCGTAGTCGTCGGCGTTGTGGACGTTGCGGGCCTCGCGCGCCATGGCTGCCTCGAGAGCCGAAATGGCCGCCGGCATCTGTTCGCCCGTGATGACGCCCTGGCGCGCAGGCGGCTTGCCGATGATGTCGAGCAATTGGCGCGCGTGGATCTCGAGCATCACAAACGGGGGGGTGGCTCGCGATTTGAATCGATACAGCATGGGGCCTCTCTACTTGTAAATGTAGTCGCGAACGAAAGGGTACTCCGATTGCGCGCCGCGCAGCGCCCGTGCATCGACCTGGCCATCCGGCCGGGTCGACAGCATCTGGTGCAGCGAAATCCAGCCCTGCTCGAAACTCATCGCCGAGCCGGCCAGGTAGAGCCGATAGGCGCGCAGGATGCGCTCGGCATTCTCGCCCTGGCGGCCGCCGCTGCGCCGGAGCACCTCGCGCGCCTCGTCGAGCCGCGATTCGAGCGTGTCGGACCAGGCCCACAGCGTGCGCGCGTAGTGCGGCCGCAAGTTCTCGGTGTCGACCATCTCCAGCCCCGCCGCCGCGGTCTCGCGCAGCACGTGGGTCACGTGCAGCAG
>NZ_JBFUIU010000614.1:0-5404 GCF_056401695.1 Variovorax sp. P4_D9 | reverse complement strand
CCCAGAGGGCGCAGCGCCACGTCCCATCCTCCATCACGAGTTTGCGATTGCATATCGGCGCACTACTGGCTCGTAACCTCCCCCGATGTCCCTGCTGTCTTGGGCATCAACGTGCACCAAATATCTAACACAGTAAGACTAGGAAGCGGGGTCGATCGCCGCCGCGCGTTCGCGTCGCGCCTCCGAGGTCGGATGCAGCGGGCGCAGGTATTCGTGCAGGGCCAGCGCGGCCGCGCCGACCGCTGTCGCCCATTGGCCGTAGCGCGCCGCGCGCACCACCGGCGGCGCCAAGCCGGCGCTCTCGGCATAGCCCTGGACGGTCGCGATCGCGCCCGGCAGGAAGCTCGGATGCGCCTCGCAGGACTTGCCGCCGACCACGATCGCGCGCGGCTCGAAGGTGACCCACAAGTTCTGCAGCAGCACGCCGAGAAAGCGGGCCGCGCGCACCGGACCTTCGGCGTCGCGGTCGAGCACGCGCGAGCCGAGGAACACTTCCGCGCAGCCCCGCCGCCCGCAGGAACAGCGCGGACCGTCGATCTGCAGGACGGTGTGTCCGATCTCGCCCGCCATGCCGCGCGCACCGGTGAACAGCAGATCGTTGAGCACCACGCCGGCGCCCACGCCGACATCGCAGCTGACGAAGATCAGCGGGTCCTCGCCCTCGCCGTCCGAAAACTCGAACTCGCCGAGCACACCGGCGTCGGCGTCGTTCTGCAACTGCACCGCCATGCCCGCCAGGCCTTCGCGCGCCAGCGCCTCGGCGAGGATCGGCAGCAGGTCCAGGTCGCGCCAGCCCAGGTTGGGCGCAAAGCGCACCATGCCCGTGGCATCCTCGAGCGCCCCCGGCACGCCGACGCCGATACCCGAGAGGCGAAGCCCCGCGGCCTGCATCCGCGCATGCACGGCCGCCACCATGCGCGCCACCTGGGCACTGGCCACCGCCGGCGCATGGTCGGCCAGCGGCTGCGCATCGGAATGCAGCAGTTCGCCCCGCAGCGAGACGCAGACCACGCGCACCACCTCGACCGCGATCTCGACGCCCACCAGCGCACGCGCGCCGACGTTGATCGACAGCGGGGTCGACGGCCGCCCCAGGCCATCGGCCACCGGGGCGTCGGCCTCCTCGAGCCAGCCGTCGTCGAGCAGCTCGCGCACCAGCAGGCTGACGGTCGACTTGGTGAGGCCGCTTTCGGCCGCCAGCCGCGCGCGCGACAAGCCGGGCCGGGCTCGCAGCAGCCGCAGCAGCACGCTGCGGTTGATGCGCTTGACCAGCTGCTGGTCGCCCGTGGTCTTCATCCGTCCGCGATCCTCAGGCCGAGGCGTGCTCGGCCTGCGCCTTGCCCTCGGGCCGCTTGCCGGCAATGATCATCCCGAGCACCTCGTCCTCGTTGACGTCGGCGGTGCGGTAGGTGCCGACCAGGCGGCCGTTCTTCATCACCGCCAGCCGGTCGCTGAGGCCGAACACGTCGGGCATGTCGTGGGTGATCAGGAAGATGCCGACGCCATCGGCTTTCAGTTGCCTGACCAGCGCGCCGACCATCGCGGTTTCTTCGGGGCCGAGAGCCGCGCAGGGCTCGTCCATGATCAGGATCCGGGCGTTGAAGTACAGCGCCCGCGAGATCGCCACCACCTGCCGCTGCCCGCCCGACAGGCGCCGCACCGGCACCCGGATGTTGGTGAAGTTCTTGTTCAGGCGCTGGAACACCTTGCGCGCCTGCCCCTCCATGAAATGATCGTCGAGCGTGCGCCAGGGCGTGAGCTTCTCGCGGCCGAGGAACAGGTTGGCGACCGAGTCGAGGTTGTCGGCCAGCGCCAGCGTCTGGTAGATGGTCTCGATGCCCTGGGCCTGCGCCTCGGAGGGCGTGCGGATGTTTACCTTCTCGCCCGCGATCAGCGTCTCGCCCGAATCGATCGGATAGGCGCCCGCGAGCATCTTCATGAGGGTCGACTTGCCGGCGCCGTTGTGGCCCAGCAGCGCGACCACTTCGCCGGGGTAGAGGTTGACGCTGACGCCGTCGACCGCCTTCACGCCGCCGAAGGCCTTGTGGATCTCGCGCAACTCGACCAGGGGTGGGTTGGCCGTCATCTAGTTGTCTCCGAAGCGTTTGCGATATAGCACGTCGAAGACGACCGCCACGATCAGGACCTGGCCAATGATCACCATCCGCTTGCCGATCGGCACGTCGAGCAGCAGCATGCCGCTGTCGAGCGACTGCATGATCAGTGCGCCCAGCACCGAGCCGAAGATCGAGCCGCTGCCGCCGGCCAGCGCGGTGCCGCCGATCACCGCGGCGGCGATCACGTACAGCTCCATGCCGGTGCCGAGCGAATTGGTGCCGGCGTTGAGCCGGGCGATCGAGACGATCGCGGCGATCGTCACCAGCACCGCCAGCAGCGCGAACAGCATCAGCGTCACGCGCTTGACCGGAATGCCGACAAGCGCCGCCGCGTCGGGGTTGCCGCCCATCGCGAACACATAGCGCCCGAAGCGCGTGCGATGGACGATGAAGGACAGCACCACCGCCACCACAGCCCAGATCAGCACCGGGATCGGAATGCCCTGGGCCTCGGTCTTCGAAGAGATCTGGTAGTTGTTCATGGTGGCGGCGAAGGCGAACACCACCGCTGCGGGCAGCGCGGCCAGCAGCAGGTCCAGCCACAGGGGCTCGACCGGCATCTCGTGGCGCTGGCGCGCGCGCCGTTTCTGCAGCATGCGCGCGAAGATCACGACGGCCACCAGCGCCGCCAGCACCCAGGACGCCGTGGTGCCGATTCCGCCGTCGTAGCCGCCGCCCAGGCGCTGGAAGAACTCGTCGTTGACCGGCTGCGTCTTGCCGTCGGCCACCAGGAAGGCCGCGCCGCGGAACGACATCAGCCCGCCCAGGGTGACCACGAACGAGGGCACGCCGAGCACCGCGGTCAACCCGCCCTGGTAGAGCGACACCAGCAGCGCCACCGCCAGCCCCGCGAGGCAGGCGGCCGGCCACGACCAGCCCGCGCTGTATTGAAGGTAGGCGATCAGCACGCCGACGAAGCCCATCACCGAGCCGACCGAGAGGTCGATGTGGCGGGCCACGATGATCAGCACCATCACGGTCGAAACGATGCCGACCACCGCCGTTTGCTGGGCGATGTTGTAGAGGTTCTCGGGCGACAGGAAGACGCCGCCCGACATCACGTGGAAGACGATCGCCATCACCACCAGCAGCACGCTCATGAGCGCGAGCCGGAGGTCGACGCCGCTGCGGCGCCAAATCTCGGGCGTTGAACGCATGGGCTACTTGCAGGCAGCAGGTGCCTTGTCGCCACTCACGCCCTTGCAGAGCTCGTCCTTCTTGATCCAGCCCGCCTTCACCACCACGTCGAGGTTGTCGCGCGTGATCGGCACCGGCGTCAGGAAGCGCGAGGAGATCGCCACCTTCTTCTCGCCGCCGCTCCAGTCGGCCGCCTTCTCGGCCGGCTTGCCGGCGGCCAGCGCGACCGCCGCCGATGCAGCTTCGCGGCCAAGCTCGCGCGAGTCCTTCCAGACCGACACGGTCTGGGTGCCGAGTGCGATCCGGTTCAGCGCCGCGAAGTCGGCGTCCTGGCCCGACACCGGAATGCCGCGGATGCCCTTTGCCGTGAGCGCCGCGACCGCGCCGCCGGCGGTGCCGTCGTTCGAGGCCACCACGGCATCGACTTTGTTGCCGGCCTTGGTCAGGATCTGCTCCATGTTCTTCTGCGCCACCTCGGGCTTCCAGCCTTCGGTGAACTCGTCGCCGACGATCTTGATGTCGCCCTTCTTGACCGCATCGGCGATCACCTCCTGCTGGCCGGCGCGCAGGAAGTTGGCGTTCGGATCGGTCGGCGAGCCCTTGATCATCACGTAGTTGCCCTTGGGCTGGATCTTGTAGACCGCGCGCGCCTGCATGCGGCCGACCTCAGTGTTGTCGAAGGTGATGTAGAACACGCCGGGCGTCTCGATCAGCCGGTCGTAGGCCACCACCGGCACCTTCTGCTTGAGCGCCTTGTTGACCGCCGGCAGGATCGCGTCCTTGTCCATCGCGAGCACGATCAGCGCCTTGGCGCCCTTGGACATCAGGCCCTCGATGTCGCCGAGCTGCTTCTCGGGCGAGCCGCCGGCGTCGGCGCTGATGTACTTGGCGCCGAGCTTCTCGAGCTGGGCCTTGATCGCGGCCTCGTCGGTCTTCCAGCGCTCTTCCTGGAAGTTGGACCAGCTCACTCCGACCACGGTCTGGGCGGCGGCGCCGAGGGCGCTGAGGCCCAGGGTCAGGGAGGCCAGGGCAGGCAGGGTACGGGCGAGCTTCATGGGTGTGTCTCCAGTATTCTTGGTTGAGTCGCCCTTTAGTTTGAGCAACGAACTAACTATGTCAGCCGCCCCCGCGCGACGGCATTGGGACATTCCCTGCGGGTAAATGCGCTACTGCCCCATTAGTCACAGACGATACGATTTTTGGCTGAAAGCACGCTGCGAATAAGCTGGAGACAAAATGGATTCTGAGATTTCAGCGCTCGAGCGTCTCGCGCTCTATCGCACGATGGTGCGAATCCGCGCCTTCGAGAACGCCGCCGAGACGGCCAGCCAGGGCGGCGTCAGCGCCTATGGCCAGGAAGCGGCGGGGGCCGCCAAGGTGCGCGGCCCGCTGCACCTGTCGACCGGCCAGGAGGCGGTGCCGGCCGGGGTCTGCGCCCACCTGTCGGCCGCCGACTACCTCATTTCGACCCACCGCGGCCACGGCCACACGCTCGCCAAGGGCGTCGATCTCGGCCGCATGATGGCCGAGCTGTTCGGCAAGGCCAGCGGCTTCAACGGCGGCAAGGGCGGCTCGATGCACATCGCCGACTTCTCGGTCGGCATGCTGGGTGCCAATGGCGTGGTGGCGGCCGGCCTGCCGATCGCGGTCGGCGCGGCGCATGCGCAGAAACTGCAAAAGAAGGACGCCATCACGGTCTGCTTCTTCGGCGACGGCGCGATCAACCGCGGCCCCTTCCTCGAATCGCTGAACTGGGCCCGCGTCTACCAGCTGCCGGTGCTGTTCGTCTGCGAGGACAACCGCTGGAGCGCCACCACCGCGAGCGGCCCGATGACCGCCGGTGAAGGCGCCTCGGCACGCGCCGAGGCGCTCGACATCGCGGCCACCCAGGTCGACGGCAACGCGGTGTTCGCGGTCCACGCCGCGGCCCGCCGGTTGGTCGCCGAGGTGCGCGCCGGCAGCGGCCCGCGCCTGCTGCACGCCCTCACCTACCGCATCAAGGGCCATGTCTCGGTCGACCCGGCCGCCTACCGCGACGCGGCCGAACTGGCCGGTCGACAGGTGCAGCGGGCCGCGCACCTTGGCGGCCCCCGCCGCTTCCTGGCCATAGGCGCTGACGCCGCCCTGGCTGGCCGTCTCGGCGGCGTTCT
>NZ_JBFUIU010000613.1:0-5405 GCF_056401695.1 Variovorax sp. P4_D9 | reverse complement strand
CGCAGCGCGCAAGAAAGAAAATGACGAAAGCCGCCGGCCCGGCCGGCGGCGAGGGCCCATCGCGGAGTCCTCAGGCCTGGATGCGCCCAGCCATGCGGGCCTCCTTCGCGTAGCCGCTCAGGCGCTGGGTCGCACGGAAGTGCAGGTCCTGTTCGATCGGCAGCTTCATCATGCCGCGCACCTCGGCGAGTTCGCTCAGGCGAACGGGACCGATTTCTGGGAAACCCAGGCCCAGATCGCAAAGGCCGTGTGCAATGTCGTGATCATCCGGATCAATCGATGTGAGCAGCCAGGTCGCGCCCGCATCGGGCGTGAAGAGCTTCACCACGGGCGCCGGATCGAAGTCCTCAAGTTCCACGGACCGGAGGCCATTGGCCAGCAGCATCTCGAATTGCGCGTCGGTGATGAAGGAATACTTGGAAGCCATGGTGTTCTCCTTGAACGGTTGAGGGCGGGATTGCCCGTGACCGTCCACGGCACGCCGCAGCGCAGCTGTCAAGGTTCGAAGACGGCCGCAGGCCGCAAGCGCCCGTTGGGCGCGCAGGCCTTGACGGCCAGAACGGCGTGGCACCCTGAAGGGAACAGCAAGCCTGCCCACCTCCTTCCTTCCCCTCTCCTGCCCCTTCCAGCACGAGGCGACAGCGAGTGGGAGCGTCCAGCGCAGCTGGAGCTCGGCACCGCCCATCGACGAACACCTCATCGGCGATGCGCTGCAACGTGTGGCGCAAGCGAGCCAGCGCCGGCGTGTGGTCCAGGCACGCAGGCCCTTGTCCGCCCCCGTCGCCTCAATCGACCTGCCGGGGCCGATCGAGGGTCTGTCGGACTGTGGCCGCGATGAGTGGACCTGTGAAGTACGTTGTGGGGTGGGTCAAGGCGGTGTGCCCTGCAGTCGACTCGGGCGCTCCTGGCACGTTTCCTCCAGCTTGGAGAAGAGACGCTGCGCCTGCACAACCGCAAGGAGTTCCTTATCGGGGTCGATGGACTCCAGTTCGATTCCTTCGATGCCGTCGACATACAGCGGGCCGCCTTGGTCGTCGTCATAAGGTTGCCCGTCATACAGCCCGCCGTCATGGTAGGCACGCATCTTCGACTCCGTGAGGTCGGTGCCGAGCAAGCGGGCCCAATGAAGCCAGGTCCAGCACCATTGCAGATCGTTGTGCTCGAAACCAGATTGGGCGCAAGAGAGCGTTCGCGTGACTCGACGAGCTGCGACCGCAACTGTGTTCCGAAGCGAAGCACCTGGGCAGCATGGCCATCGCCTGGCCGTCGTCTGGCAGGCCGCATCGGCGTCCGGGCGCGCCCGGGCCCGATCGAGCGGCTGCGTGTGTCAGGCCTGTGCGGGCGCTTGGAGCGCCTGCTGGCGGGCCGGACGCGCGCGCAGCAGCGCCTTGAGTGCCGGGCCGGCTGCGAAATAGACCCATCGCGTTTCCTCGCTGCCTGCCTGGAGTCCCGAGTTCATCCAGGCGATGTCGTGGTGCGCCGCGATGGCGCCCGCATCGACCAGCGCATGGGCCTGCACTGGCGTCAGGTGACCCACCCATTGGCTCATCTGGTAGAGCCTCACCTTGCGGAGGGCGGCGTCGAGGTGTTCGTCGGGGGGAGTCATGTGCGCATTTTCCGCTTGTCGAGAACGCGGGGAGTGACGACCGGGATTGACCCCACTACGGCGGGCCCGAGGGCCGCTGCGGCCCGACGGGGTCTGCAAGTTCTTGCCGGCTGAAGGTGGCATGGACAGCCGAAAGCACAGGCTGCCAATCAGCGAAGGCCGCGGCGGAGCGCTCGAGGCGGGAGATCGGGACGCTCCTCGCAGCGTACGCCGCCGCGTGCGCCGCGTAGAGCCTGCGCAACGCGGAGGAAGCGCGGCAACTCGACGGGCTGCGGTACCCTGCCAGCGGCCCGACGGGTTCCGGCCGCCGCGTGTGTGAGCAACGCCCGCCGAGCCACAAGTCCGCAACGACAGCAACAACGGTTTCGGCTGCGCTGATCGATCACGTCATCGAGGAGCACGTTCATCATGGGCATGGGCTTTCTTTCAAGCATCGCGGGCGACGACAAGGATGAGGATTCGCTGGGCGATTCTTTCGGTCGCCCTCTTGACGATGGGCGCGACCCGGTCGCGCGCTTCACGGCGGCGGCCGTCGAGGTCGGCCTGATAAGAGCCGGCGACAAGCTCGACCGCAACGTGGTCGAGCTGTGCCTGCGCGTCGTCGAGATGGCTGCGCAGGTCGGCGACAGGTACACGGTGCCTGGCATTCTCGAGGACACGGTCGGGACCCACATCCGCGCCGAGTTGGACGAATAGCAGGGCCGCAGGATCGGGAGGCAGGGGCCGCGCGGCGGTCCCTGCCCTGCGAGTTTCAGTTCTCGAGTGTCATTCCTCGAATGGCAGCGCCGGTGCTGGGTCCAGAGGTGGCATCTCCCTGGCCAGGATGAAGTCGGAGGCCGCACCTGCATGCCGGGCCGCCGTGAAGATCGCCGTGCGGTCACCGCGCAGCACCTGCAGCCAGCTGTCGAGGTAGGCCGCGTGCCCTTCGATGGTCGCGTCGACCAATCCGCAATGACCCATCACGAACGCCGAGCCGAGCTCGGCCACCAGTTCCTCGAACGCGTAGGCCGCGTCGCCGAAGCGCTGTCCAAACTGCCGATTGAGGCGGTTTGCATTTCCGGAATGATGGACCAGCTCATGCAGCGCCGTGGCGCAATAGGCTTCGCCGCTGGTGAAGCGCTTCGGCCAGGGCAGTCGGATCTCGTCGAGGTCCTGCAGGTACATCGCGCGTTCGAACCCGTGCCGGATCGTGGCGTTGCATCCGGCGAGCAGGCGAAGGGCCCGCTCCACCGGTGGGTACGATGAACCCGGCAATTTGCTGGCGGCCTCGATGACCTCGCCCGGCAGGCCATCGATCTGCGCCACGTTGAAGAGCCAGAACGGTATGCAAAGCAGGGCGCCGCGTGGGGCAGTGGTTTCGTCCTGTGCGCCGTCGTCGTCGCCTCGCGCGTCGGCGCTGTCGCCGGCTGCACCCCGGCCTCCCCTTCGCTCGAAATGCGCGCACAGCACGGCACGCTCGCCCTTGCGGACCTGCGCGCCGAGACTGGCGGCCTGGCGATAGGTGAGCCACACATTGGAGGCGTGCCCTGCTCGATCGCCGCGTCCCACAGCAGCAGCACGTTGGCGCCGTGGTAGGACTGGCCGGTCTTGCCGTTGCGCGGCATGCCGCGTGAAGCCGCCTGCGTCCAGCGCGCGCGGAACACATTGCCACCCTTCTCGAGCATCGCGATGATCCGGTCCGTGATCGCCTGTCGCACATCCATGCGAACGCGGCTTCGCCCTGCGGATCTGCTGTCTTCGACAGGGCCTGCTTTGGGTGAGTCCTCGGGGGGCACGGGGGGAACGCCCGCGGCTGTGGGGGTGTCCGCATGACGCTGACGGGTGGAAGGAATTGCATGCATGGCTGGGCCTTTCTGCGGGGTGTGCCGCGGTGGTTGAACTTCTGCTTTCGGAGCCGCCTCGACGCATGAAGAGCGCGCAGGAAGGGCCGATGTCCAGGGACCGCCCGGAGGCCGCAGCTGAGCCAGGGGAGGACCGAGCGAGGACGGGGGCGAAGCCCAAAGCCCTGGACAGCGGCCCGTGCGCGCTATGCGTCGCTCAAGAGGTGGCTCTGAAAGCAGATGCCCGCGGCAGCGAGCGGCCGTTGGCTTCGTACAGTGCGTCGGCGTCGGCGCCGAGAAACGGCCGCGGCGCGTCGACGATGCGCCGTTGCAGGACGGTGAGGTCAAGAGATGCGGCCATGATGAACTCCTGTGGATGACACAGGCGGGATTGCCTGCCATCTGCCAGGTCCGCCCGGATCACCCCGCCGCAGCGCAACGCTCAAGGCCGCCGCCGGCGCGCGGCACGCGCCGAGCACGCGAAGCGCGCGCAGGGCCTTGAACGCGACACCGGTGGAGTAGCGTGAGGGCACACAGGCACGCCCTCCACCCTCAGCAGCACACCCGGAGGAGCCCGGCCCCGCTCCCGCGTCAGGGATGCGAAAGGCGGGCGCAGCCCGTCCCCGCCAGGGGATGAGCGCCACGGCGCGAACCTGGACACCGGCGTGCAGCCGGTGGACGCCCAGCCTTCGATCTCCATGCAGTGCTGTCGGGAGCCGCAGTTGCTGAACGCGCGTGTCCAATGCAACCAGGTAGCTCAGCACCAACTGTGACTGCCCTTCCTGTTGGGCATGTCCAAGTTGCTGCGTCTTTCCTACCCTGTACTCGAAGTTGCTGGGATTTCCTTGCCTGCGCTCGATCGGCGGACGTCAGGTTCGAAGCGACTTGTACCGCCGCTCTGGGCCCCATCCTGCCTGTCACCCTCGCATCCTCAACAGCCGGTACGCAGCGTAGACCGGTCGTTAGCGACGAAAAGGCTCTGCTGGCGGCAACCGCCGTCGTTTAGCCGAGAATTTCGAACGGCAGCAGCCAGTCTTTTTGAGGCGTTCGCTCAGATGCCAGGTGTGATGTGGTGTCGGAGATGCCTCACGGATCTGCGGGTGTGCGGCAAAGGCTCCTCATCTTGCCGCGCGGACGCGCTCGACGCGTTTCGCTGCGAGATGTTCCTTCAATGAGGCCAAGCCATTTCGATGCGGCGCCCGCGCGACTGCTACGATCAATCAGGGCAATCCTGCGCCGCTGGTCGCAGCCGACGAATGGATCGCGCAGACGATCGCTACGCCCTGAGCAGGCGCCGCGTCGCGCGAGGGCCAACCCTATTATTGCACTGGGGCGCGTCTTGGCTGATGTATAGAAGTAAGCACCCACACAGGGATGGCACGCGGGTTCCCGAAAGCAATCGGCCGAAAGACCGATCCCGCTCAGCTTCTGTCGTCGAGCAGCCGTTGGCGCGCCGTTGCGATCGATTGCTGCAGTTTGGCTCGCAACACGTCCCGCGGCGGCAGGGCTGTGAGGAACTCCGCCACATGAATGCCGCTTTTGTCGAGTTCCAGCAGTTCGACTTGCTCCTGCTTTTTGCCGGTACACAGGATGATGCCCAGCGGCGAGTTTTCGTCCGCCTCCTGCTCGTTCTTGGCGAGCCACCGCAGGTACAGTTCCATCTGGCCCTTGTACTCAGCCCGGAATTCACCGACCTTGAGATCGACGGCGATCAGCCGTTTGAGCTTGCGGTTGTAGAACAGGAGATCGATGTAGAAGTCGTCCTGGTCGATCTGGATGCGCTTCTGCCGTGCGATGAACGTGAAGCCGGCGCCGAGTTCCAACAGGAATTTCTCGATCTCGCGCAAGATCGCATCCTCAAGATCGCGTTCGAGGTATCTATCGTTGAGCCCGAGAAAGTCGAGAACGTAGGGATCCTTCAGCAGGAGGTCGGCTGACGGTCGCTGGGTCTGTCTCAGCGTGCTGAGATCGTGTTGAAT
>NZ_JBFUIU010000612.1:0-5410 GCF_056401695.1 Variovorax sp. P4_D9 | reverse complement strand
GCGAAGCGCCGATCAGCTCGGGTGCGCTGCCGTCGGCCAGCCAGAAGATGAAGATGGCTTGGACCCTCGGGCTGCGGTCGACCAGCGCAAGGTACTGGCCGGGGGCCGTTTCGATGCCGGCGCCGGCCAGCGCGTCGAGTGCCAGTGCGCCGTAGCGCTGCGTCTCCTCGGCCGGAACCTCGAGCCGCCGGTCGACCTGGTTGCTGTAGGCGGCGCGAAGTTCCAGCGGCCCGGTCATCGCACAGGCCGCGGTCAGCCCGAAAGCCAGGGCGAAAAGCAGGGCGCGCTTCAATTCCGTTCCGTTGCCGGCAGGAAGGTCCGTACGAAGTCCAGCGAGGAAACCACGCCGGCAATACCGTTGCGATCGGTCACGATCACGTGATGGATCCCGCGCTCGATCATCAGTCCCGCGACCATTGCCACCGGCGTCTCCGCGTCGACGACGATCGGCTTGTAGCTGCACATCTGCCAGGCGCGGGTGGTGGCGGCATCCCGTCCCTGGGCGTGGAATCCGACCAGATCCGTGGCGCTGATCACGCCGATAACCTCGTCCCGCGGCGGCTCCAGCACCGGAACCCATTGCAGGTGCCTGCTCGACAGAAGCGCTTCCACCTGCGCCACGCTGTCGTCCATGGCGATGCTGATCACCGGATGCCGCATCAGGGAAGAAATGACGGTGCTCATGACATTGCTCCTTAGGTTCGACACCTCAGGGCGACAATAGTTCGGACGAGGGCGCCTGCGCTTGATCGGGCGCAAGCGAGCCGGCCGCGCCGATGCCACCGGCGCCGGCTTCCAGCACCGCGGCGCGCATGGCGTCGTCCACGGTTTCGAGTGCGACGAAGCGCATCGTGGCGCGTGCGCTCTCGGGCACTTCGCGCAGATCCTTAAGGTTGCGCGCGGGCAGCAGCACGGTCGCGATGCCGGCGCGCTGCGCCGCCAGCACCTTCTCCTTGACGCCGCCGATCGGCAGTACCAGGCCCCGGAGGCTGATCTCTCCGGTCATCGCCACGTCGTGCCGCACCGGGCGGTCGGTGAACAGCGACGCCAGGGCGATGAACATCGCGACGCCGGCGCTCGGCCCGTCCTTCGGGATCGCGCCGGCAGGGATGTGCAGATGGACGTCGATGTTCTCGAAGCTCACGGCCGCAATGCCCAGGCCGACGGCACGGGCCTTGACCAGGGTGATCGCGGCCTGCGCGCTTTCCTTCATCACCTCGCCCAGTTGCCCGGTGAGGCTCAGCTTGCCTTTTCCCGGCACGCGCGTGGCTTCGATGAAGAGGATGTCGCCGCCGGCCGGGGTCCAGGCCAGCCCGGTGGCGACCCCGGTCACGCTGGCGCGCAGGGCGAGTTCGCGCTCGAACCTGGCCGGGCCGAGAATGGCATCCAGGTCGGCGGCGTCGATGCGCACCGCGGCGGCCGACCCGTCGGCCACCTTCATCGCCGCATGGCGCATGGTGCGGCCGATTTCCCGCTCGAGCTGGCGCACGCCGGCCTCGCGGGTGTAGTCGGCGATGATGGCCTGMAGCGCAGCGGAGCTCAGTTCGCACTGGCCCTCCTTCAACCCGTTGGCTTCGCGCTGGCGCAGCACCAGGTAGGTCTTGGCGATCTGCAGCTTCTCCTCCTGCGTGTAGCCGGGCAGGTCGATCACCTCCATGCGGTCGCGCACGGGCGGCGGGACGTTGTCGATCACGTTGGCCGTGGTGATAAACACGACGCGGCTGAGGTCGAAGGGCACGCCGAGGTAGTTGTCCCTGAAGCTGTTGTTCTGCTCCGGGTCGAGCACCTCGAGCAGCGCGGCGGACGGGTCGCCGTGCGCGCTGGCGCCGAGCTTGTCGACTTCGTCGAGCATCATGACGCAGTCGCGCGCGTGGGCCCGCCGCAGACCCTGAACGATGGTCCCGGGCAGGGCGCCGATGTAGGTCCGGCGATGGCCACGGATCTCGGCCTCGTCGTGGACGCCGCCGAGCGACACCCGGACGAAGGGCCGCTGGATCGCCCGTGCGATGCTCTGGCCGAGCGAGGTCTTGCCGACGCCCGGCGGCCCGACGAAGCAGAGGATCGGCGCGCGGCCTTCGGGGTTGAGCTTGCGCACGGCCAGGAATTCGAGGATGCGCTGCTTCACTTTTTCGAGGCCGAAGTGATCGGCTTCCAGCGTCCGGCGCGCGGCGGCCAGGTCGATCGGCGTCGCGGCCGCGATCGTCCATGGCAGGTCGACCAGGCATTCGAGGTAGGTGCGCAGCATCGAATACTCGCCCGAGGCGTCAGGCATGCCGCGCAGCCGGTCCAGCTCCTTGCGCGCGTGCGCCTCCGTGTCGGCCGGCATGCCGGCCTTGGCGATCGCTTCCTCGAGCCGCGCCATGTCCTCGGCGTTGCCGCCGCCTTCGCCGAGCGCGTTCTGGATCGTCTTCATCTGCTCGCGCAGCAGGAACTTGCGCTGGTGGTCATCCAGCTGTTCCTTGGTGCGCTCGCCGATTTCCTTCGAAAGGCGCAGGACCTCGAGCCGGTGCGCCAGCAGCTTCAGCAGCCGGGCGACCCGTTCGGCCGGCGCGATCGTCTCGAGCAACATCTGCTTCTCGCGCACCTCGGCATCGATCACGCTGGCCGTGATGTCGGCCAGCGCCGAGGGGCCGCGGGTCGTCTGCAGGGCGTGCACCAACTCGGCCGGCACGCTGGGCAGGAAGGACATGAGCGCGACGGCGCGCTCGCGCAGCTGGAGCGCCAGCGCCTCGACCTCGGCCGACTCGTCGGCGACCTCCTCGATGAGCGTGATCCTTGCCGCGAGAAAAGGGGCGCCCTCGACCGGGGCCACCATCCGGAAGCGCTGGATGCCCTGGCACACCGCGTGGTGCTGCCCTTCCTCCGGCTCGAAATGGTGGACCACCCGCGCGAGGGTGCCGACGGCACAGAGCCCGTCGAAGCCGGGGTCGTCGTCGGCGGGTTCCTTCTGCAGCACGATGCCCACCGGCGTGCTGCCCTCGAGCGCGTGCCTGAGCGCGGCGATCGACTTGTCTCGCCCCAGGCTGACGGCTGTCAGCACGTGCGGAAACATCACCAGGTTGCGCATGGGAATCAAGGCCACCACGTCCGGAGGCAGTGCGAGAARTGGCTGCCCGGGTGGGGTCGATGGGTCGGAGGCAGCGGGTTGTGTCATCGCGATCTCTCCTGCATGAACCTGCGGGCATGAAGCCGACGGTAGAACGGCCGGAGAGGCCGCGGCTTGATCGTGCGCAAGCGGCGTTGACAGTGCGGCGGGTGTGCTAGTAGGTTACGATTTTGCGCTGAATCAAGGCTGCGCCGCGGGCCTTGCGCAAAGCTTAGAAAATGACCGCTCGACGCTTCGATGTCTGCAATGGCGATGCCGACGGCCTGTGCGCGACGCTGCAGTGGCGGCTGCACCAGCCAGCATCCGCCCAGATGTTGACGGGCCTGAAGCGTGAGATCACGCTGGTCGAGCGGGTCAAGGCCCAGGCGGGCGACGAAGTCAACGTCTTCGATCTGTCGCTGTCACGCAATCGCGAGGCGCTGCAGCGTCTGCTGGCTGCCGGCGTGCGGGTTCGCTATTTCGATCACCACGCGGTGCAGGACATCCCCTCGCACCCGTTGTTCGAGCCTCACATCGATTGCGCCGACGACGTCTGCACCAGCTTGCTGGTCGACCGGCACCTGGGCGGCGCGTTTCGGGCCTGGGCGATGGTCGGTGCCTACGGCGACAACCTTGCGACGGTGGCCGATCGCCTGGCGCTCCACGCCAGCTTCGAACCCGGCACTAGCGCGTTGCTGCGGCGGCTCGGGGAGGCGATCAACTACAACGCCTACGGCGACGACGCGCGTGACGTGCACATCGCGCCGCAGCGCCTGTACGCGCTGATGGCGCGCTATCCGGACCCGCTCGACATGCTGGCGCACGAGTCGGTGATCGACGAGATCGACGCCGTACGCCATGCCGACCTGCGGCAGGCGCTCGATGTGCCGCCGGCCTGGCAGGACGACGGCGGGAGCGTGCACGTCCTGCCCGACGCGCCGTGGAGTCGTCGCGTGCTCGGCTGTGTCGCCAACGAACTGGCGAACGCCGATCCGCGGCGAGCGCATGCGGTGCTCAAGCAGCAAGGCAAGGGCTACGCGGTGAGCGTGCGCGCACCGCTGGAGGCGCCGTCGGGTGCCCACGAGTTCTGCAGCCGATTCGGTGGCGGTGGACGGGCGCGGGCCGCGGGCGTCGACGCCCTCCCGCCGGAGGAACTGACCCGCTTCGTCTGCGCCTTCGCGACGGCGCGCTGGGGCGGCGCGAGGTCTCGCAAGACGCAGATCTGACGGGCGCCGCGCGGCCATCACCTGGGGTTGTCAATCCGCTGTGCGGACCAGTAGAAGGTGCCCAGCGTCGCGCCGCCGCCGACCCGGACGATCTTGACCCGCGACGTCGCCGCGGTGCTGCTGACGCATGCGCACATCTGCCATGGCTGGCCCGTGACCGTGCCGGACTTCGAGGAAGTGCGCCGGCTCTGAGGCGGGATGTCCGCCGGCATCGGGCATTGATCTGGCGCAATGCGATCGCCCCGACCGGCAGCGAGCATCGGCAGGCTGAGCACCGAGGAGACCCCATGAAGATTCTGCTGGCAGTGGACGGCAGCGACTACACCAAGCGCATGCTTTCCTACCTCGGCAAGCACAAGGATCTGTGGCGCCAGGCCAGCTTCACGGTGTTCCATGCCGTGCCTGCGCTGCCCCATCGGGCGGCCGCATTCGCCGCTCCCGACACGGTTCGTGGCTTCTACGAGGACGACGCCCGGATTGTCCTGGAGCCCGTTCGCGCCCACCTGAAGGCGCTGGGGATCGAAGCGTGCTTCGTCCACCGGGTGGGGGATCCGGCCGTCGAGATTGCGTCGTACGCGGACTCGGGCCGCTTCGATCTCCTGGTCATGGCATCGCATGGCCACGGCGCCCTCATGAGCCTGGTGCTCGGATCGGTCGCCACCGAGGTCCTGGCGCGGTGCGCGGTGCCGGTCCTGGTGGTGAAATGAGTACTAATTTCTGGATAGAACTAGTATCAATCAGTAATCTTCGGTAAAGTCGCTTTCATGCACCTCCTGCGACCATTAGGGAGGGACTTCCTAGGAGGTACGCCGTTCTCTCGTGTTCTGCGTGAACAGGCAGGCCCTGCTGCGGCTGTTCCCGACACCCTTGAACCCGATCCGCGCGAACTCGTCGCTCGGGCCTGCGCGCTTCTTGCCCAGGAAACCGACGCCTGGCGAGAGCGACAGCGTGCCGATCTGTTGCCCGGGAGTGGACGTTGATCTGCCCTTCGTGCGCCTTTGTGAATTCGGAGAGCGCGCGTTTTTGCGGCGGCTGTGGCGTTCCTCTGGACCTGGGCGGGCAAAGACCAAGTGGCGAGCGGCGGCAGATCACGGTGCTG
>NZ_JBFUIU010000611.1:0-5416 GCF_056401695.1 Variovorax sp. P4_D9 | reverse complement strand
GCACCAGGTTGCGCAGTTCGAGCAGGTCGCGCGTGACGTGGAAGTTGCCGTAGAACTCCTGCACCTCGCCCTGCAGTAGCGCGATGCGGTGCGCCGCCCGCTCGAGCCGCTTGTTGGTGCGCACGATGCCCACGTAGTCCCACATGAAGCGCCGCAGTTCGTCCCAGTTGTGCGAGATGACCACGGTCTCGTCGGCGTCGGTGACGCGGCTGTCGTCCCATCCGGGCAACTCGGTGCGCGGGCGTCGCGGCGCCTCGGCGATCGCCTGTGCCGCGGCACGTGCGAACACCATGCACTCGACCAGCGAGTTGCTGGCCAGCCGGTTGGCGCCGTGCAGGCCGGTGCAGGCGGTCTCTCCGATGGCGTGCAGGCCGGGCACGTCGGTGCGGCCCGCGAGGTCGGTGAGCACGCCGCCACAGGTGTAGTGCGCGGCCGGCACCACGGGAATCGGCTCGCGCGTGATGTCGATGCCGAGCTCGGCGCAGCGCGCCAGGATGTTCGGGAAGTGCTCTTGCAGGAAGGCCGGGCTCTGGTGCGAGATGTCGAGGTGCACGCAGTCGAGGCCGTGCTTCTTCATCTCGAAGTCGATGGCGCGCGCCACGATGTCGCGCGGGGCGAGTTCGGCCCGCTCGTCGTGCCCGGTCATGAAGCGGGTGCCATCCGGCAGCAAGAGCCGCCCGCCTTCGCCGCGCACCGCCTCGCTGATCAGGAAGGACTTGGCATCGGGGTGGTACAGGCAGGTCGGATGGAACTGGATGAACTCCATGTTCGCGACCCGGCAGCCCGCGCGCCAGGCCGCCGCGATGCCGTCGCCGGTGGCGGTGTCGGGATTGCTCGTGTAGAGGTACACCTTGCCGGCGCCGCCGGTGGCCAGCACGGTGTGCGGCGCACGAAAGGTCAGCACCTCGTCGGTGGCCTCGTCCAGCGCATGGAGGCCGAGGCAGGCGCCATCGGCCAGCCCGAGCTTGCGGCCGGTGATCAGGTCGACCAGCGTGTGCTGCTCGAAAAGCGTGATGCCGGGCGTGCGCCGCACCTGTTCGATCAGCGTGCGCTGCACCGCAGCGCCGGTGGCGTCGGCCGCGTGCACGATGCGGCGCTGGCTGTGGCCGCCTTCGCGCGTGAGGTGCAGCGCGCCGTCTTCGAGCGAGAAGGGCACGCCGAGTTCGCGCAACCAGGCGATGGCCTCGGGCGCATGCTCGACCACGAAGCGCGTGGCGGCCAGGTCGCAGAGGCCCGCGCCCGCCACCAGCGTGTCGTCGACGTGCGACTGCACGCTGTCGCCGTCGGCGAGCACCGCCGCGATGCCGCCTTGCGCCCATTGACTGGCGCCGTCGTGCAGCGCGCGCTTGGTGATGATGGCCACGCGATGCGTGGGGGCCAGGTGCAATGCGGTGCTCAATCCCGCCAGGCCGCTGCCGACGATGAGCACGTCGAATTCATGAGAAATCACAGGTCGTCGCTCTTGGTTCGTATCACAAACGGGGCGAACCATAACCGACTCTTGCGCTACGCCTGCGTGCATTTTGCGAGCGACCCTGCATCGGCATCGGTGTGGCATCGCTGCTAGGATCGCGCCCATCCGCTGCATGTGCGTGGCCTCGCGACCGATGACGAAGATGGACAGTACCCTCGATTTTTCCTCCGCCGAATGGGCCGCTGTGGTGCGCGCCGATGCATTGCGGGCCCTCGATGAAGAYGTTGGCGGTGGCGATCTCACCGCCTCGCTGATTGCCTCCGATCGCCGCGCCTCGGCGCGGGTTCTGGCCCGCGAGCCTGCCGTGCTGTGCGGCGCGCCTTGGGTCGAGGCGGTGGTTCGCCACCTGGATCCCGGCGCACGGATCGTCTGGCATGTCGCGGAAGGGGCGCGCTGCGCGGCCGACCAGACCGTGCTCGAGATCTCGGGCGCGGCGCGGGCGCTGCTCACCGCCGAGCGCACCGCGCTCAACTTCTTGCAACTGCTGAGCGCGGTGGCGACCAAGACCGCGCTCCATGTCGATGCCGTGCGCGGCACGCGGGCGCAGATCGTCGACACCCGCAAGACCCTGCCCGGCCTGCGGCTGGCCCAGAAGTACGCGGTCCGCATCGGCGGCGGCGCCAACCACCGCATCGGCCTCTACGATGCCGTGCTGATCAAGGAGAACCACATCGTGGCGGCCGGCGGCGTCAGCGCGGCCCTGCGCGCCGCGGCCGAGATCGCGAGCCGGGCGAAGTTCGTGCAGATCGAGGTCGAGACCCTGGCGCAGCTCGACGAGGCGCTTGCCAACGGCGCCCGCATGCTGCTGCTCGACAACATGGACCTGCCCACGCTGCGCGAGGCAGTGCGCCGCAACGACGCGGCCGGCGATGCCCGTGCCCTGCTGGAGATCTCGGGCGGCGTGACGCTCGATGCCTTGCGCGCCCTGGCCGAGACCGGGGTCGACCGCATCTCCATCGGCGCCCTGACCAAGGACGTCAAGGCGATCGATTTCTCGATGCGTTTCCAGGAAGCCTGAGCCATGAGCTTGACCCTGACGCATCCGGTGATCGATGTCGACTACGAGCAGCCGCTCGCCGCCCGAGACGGCGGCACGGCCTGCGACACCCGCCATGCCTGGGCCCGTGTGGCTCCCGAGCCGGGCCCGGCGGAGCGCGAGGCACTGAAGGCGCGCATCCGCCGCCTGCTGCGCGAGCGCAATGCGGTCATGGTGTCGCACTACTACGTGCATCCCGACCTGCAGGACCTGGCCGAAGAGACCGGCGGCCTGGTCAGCGATTCGCTCGAGATGGCGCRCTTCGGCCGCGACCATGCGGCGCAGACGCTGGTGGTGTCGGGCGTGCGCTTCATGGGCGAGACCGCTAAGATCCTGTCGCCCGAGAAGCGGGTGCTGATGCCCGACCTCGACGCCACCTGTTCGCTCGACCTCGGTTGCCCGGCGGACGAATTCGATCGCTTCTGCGCCCAGCATCCCGACCGCACGGTCGTCGTCTACGCCAACACCAGCGCCGCGGTGAAGGCGCGGGCCGACTGGCTGGTGACCTCGAGCTGCGCGCTCGACGTGGTGCGGGCGCTGACCGAGCAGGGCAAGAAGATCCTATGGGCGCCCGACCGGCACCTGGGCGACTACATCCGCCGCCAGACCTGCGCCGACATGGTGAGCTGGGGCGGCGCCTGCATCGTGCACGACGAGTTCAAGGCGCTCGAACTTGAGCTGCTGATGAAGGAGCACCCGGCGGCCCGCGTGCTGGTGCATCCCGAGGCTCCGGCCGACGTCATCGCGCTGGCCGATGCGGTCGGTTCGACCTCGGCCATCCTGAGCGCGGCGCAGCGCATGGAGGCGAGCGAGTTCATCGTCGCCACCGACAACGGCATGCTGCACAAGCTGCGCGCGCTGAATCCGGGCAAGACCTTCATCGAGGCTCCGACCGCCGGCAATTCGGCGACATGCAAGAGTTGCGCGCACTGTCCATGGATGGCGATGAACGGCCTGGCCGGCCTGGCCCATGTCCTGGAGACGGGGGCCGGCGAGGTCCACGTCGACCCGGGGCTCGGGCGCCGGGCGCGCGTGCCGATCGATCGCATGCTGGCCTTCACGGCAGCACTCAGGGCCGGACGGCCGGTCGAGCATCTGGTGGCGGGAATCGGCGCGGTGTGATCGCGCACCGCCGCAGGCGCCCGGTATCCGGGGTCGCCTGCGGGGGAGCGTGGGCGCGGCGCCGAGCGACCGCGCCGCGATGAGGTGACAGCCGTTGCACCGTAGCGCCGCGCTGGCGGCCCAACATCGCCCGATTTGGGGATGACACAACAAATCACATATTGTTGTGTACTTAAGTTTCGATTTCGTTCATTATTACCGTCCATTAGGCAATTGCCGGCTTAGAGCAACCCAATGGACTCTCCACTCCCCGCAGACAACGTCGCGTTCCATCGATGGACCGAGGTCACCGATGCCTTTGTCAGGGAGTTCAACCGCTTTCAGGCCGGCGACACGGCCGCACTGGCCGAGGTCCGGCGGCTGTCCGGCGAGTTGCAGCGCATGGGGCGCGCGCTGGGGCTCGAGATGCCGGCCGTCTCGGCCCGTCCACCCTCGTTCTCGAAGTAGCGCCGCTGCACCATGAAAAAGGCCCGCCGAAGCGGGCCTGGATGCAGGCCACCGACGACCCTGAGGTCGACGGGAGGGCGCAAGGGGTCGCTCAGGCGCCCACTGCTTCCAGCGCCGCATTGAAGGTGGCGCTCGGACGCATCACGGCCTCGGTCTTCTTCGGATCGGGCATGTAGTAGCCGCCGATGTCGGCCGCCTGGCCCTGCACAACCTTCAGTTCCTGCACGATCTTCTGCTCGTTCTCGGCCAGCGACTTGGCCAGCGGCGCGAAGTGCGCCTGCAGTTCCTTGTCTTCAGTCTGGGCGGCGAGCGCCTGGGCCCAGTACAGCGCCAGGTAGAAGTGGCTGCCGCGGTTGTCGAGCTCGCCGGTCTTGGTCGACGGCCCCTTGTTGTTGTCGAGCAGCATGCCGGTGGCGGTGTCGAGCGTCTCGGCCAGGATCTTAGCCTTCTTGTTGCCGGTCTTCTGGCCCAGGTCCTCGAGCGACACGGCCAGCGCCAGGAATTCGCCGAGCGAGTCCCAGCGCAGGTGGTTCTCCTCGACCAGCTGCTTGACGTGCTTCGGTGCCGAGCCGCCGGCGCCGGTCTCGAACATCGCGCCGCCGGCCATCAGCGGCACGATCGACAGCATCTTGGCGCTGGTGCCGAGTTCCATGATCGGGAACAGGTCGGTCAGGTAGTCGCGCAGGATGTTGCCGGTGACCGAGATGGTGTCCTTGCCGCGGATCACGCGCTCGAGCGTGTAGCGCATGGCGCGCACCTGCGACATGATCTGGATGTCCAGGCCCTTGGTGTCGTGGTCCTTCAGGTAGGTGTGGACCTTCTTGATCAGCTCGGCCTCGTGCGGGCGGTACTCGTCGAGCCAGAACACGGCCGGCATGCCCGACAGGCGGGCGCGGTTCACGGCCAGCTTGACCCAGTCGCGGATTGCGGCGTCCTTGGTCTGGCACATGCGCCAGATGTCGCCGGTCTCGACGCTCTGCTCGAGCAGCACCTCGCCGGTCGCGATGTCGACGATGCGCGCCACGCCATCTTCGGGAACCTCGAAGGTCTTGTCGTGCGAGCCGTATTCCTCGGCCTTCTGCGCCATCAGGCCGACGTTGGGCACGGTGCCCATGGTCACAGGGTTGAAGGCGCCGTTGGTCTTGCAGAAGTTGATCATCTCCTGGTAGATGCGGGCGAAGGTGCTCTCGGGCATCACGGCCTTGGTGTCCTTCGGACGGCCGTCGGCGCCCCACATCTTGCCGCCCAGGCGGATCATCGCGGGCATAGAGGCGTCGACGATCACGTCGTTCGGCGCGTGCAGGTTGCTGATGCCCTTGGCCGAGTCGACCATGGCC
>NZ_JBFUIU010000610.1:0-5425 GCF_056401695.1 Variovorax sp. P4_D9 | reverse complement strand
ATGCTCTGCCCCGCGCGCAGCCAGTCCTGCCGGCCTGCCAGGGAACGCTTCCCTATCAAGAACGGGTTGGCCCGGCGCTCAATGACCTCAAGAGTTGGTCTTCATGAGTCGGGGCTTCATGTGCTGCGCGCGCCACCAGTGCGACGGCGGCACGAGCGGCCGCGCCTCCGGACCGACTCGAAGCCCATCCGGCATGTGCACGACGAACGCGCCACCTCCGCTGCTCTTCGTCGCCATGCCTCCGAGACACGCGATTGACGCGTGCAAGCAGTAGGCAATCCGCGAGCGGCCCGCTCCGGCCGACAACTGCCCGCCGCGGGCGGTGCGCGACCCGCCCTCGACAATGGCGTCGCTTTCGCCCCTTGTGCAGAATGCCAGGCCTCGAGCCGCACCAAGGTCAGGTTGCTGAAGCCATCGTACAGGTCCGCGAACTGGACAGCCCAGGGGTGGAGATCGGCGCGCTGCGACAGATGCATGCCGGCGTCGCGCGCAGTAAAAGCATCAAACTTTCACCAGTTCTCGCGCCCGCAAATCCCCGTTCATGGCCTCCATGCGTAAGGCAGGCTTGCGCTGACCCCTGGCCGCATCGATATTCGAATCGATGATTGCGAAGGAGGCATCGATCGGCGCGCATCGCAGTCGTGGAGGTATGAAGGCTCGCTCACCATACATGGCCAGAGGTAGTGGTTCAGGCTGAGCGGTTCACGGTAAATCGCATCCGGATTTCTCATCGGTTGCTGCGCGCGATGACTGCAATGGTCCGACCTGTTCGCGTGTGGTCTCGATATCGTGCATGCACCGCGCGCGGCGACCCGCGCGATCAAGTGCGCAGCAAACAGACCATATCCAGCTCATGGACCCCGAAGCACGCAGTGTCAATGCGCGTCGTGCCAGCCATGTCGACCTCGGCAATCATCCCACGGCGTTCTACGATTTCCATTCTTGGTGCCCGCATAGTTGATGATGCATCAGTTTTTAATTATCATAAAGCTAGCCTCGCGGGCGATGGGGAACTTTTTCAAAGCAGCGAACGCCCGACGAAACGTTCAAGGCCCGCCTGCGCGCCCACAGGTCCGAAGACACTCGGCGTGCAGGACTCATGCCCTCAGGACTCGGTCGAAATCGTGGGCCTACCCAGACCATGTGCTCTGAATTGGTGCGCAAGTTCGATTTCAGAACGGGCTTCGGGGATCCAGATGGTCGGCCGTCTCATCCTGTTACGGCCGAAATAGTCAATGAAACGAAAGAAGGAGAAATCCAGTGAAGGTTCTGATAGCGGTCAAGCGGGTCGTCGACTACAACGTCAAGGTGCGCGTCAAGAGCGACGGCACCGGCGTCGACATCGCCAACGTCAAGATGAGCATGAACCCCTTCGACGAGATCGCCATCGAAGAGGCGGTGCGGCTGAAGGAAAAGGGCGTGGCCACCGAGGTCGTCGCCGTGTCCTGCGGCGACACCAAGTGCCAGGAAACCCTGCGCACCGCGATGGCCATCGGCGCCGACCGCGGCATCCTGGTCGAGACCACCGAAGAGCTGCAGCCGCTGGCGGTCGCCAAGCTGCTGAAGGCGCTGGTCGACAAGGAGCAGCCCGGCCTCATCATCCTGGGCAAGCAGGCGATCGACGACGACGCCAACCAGACCGGCCAGATGCTGGCGGCGCTGGCCAACCTGCCGCAAGCCACCTTCGCGAGCAAGGTCGAGGTCGCTGGTGACAAGGTCAACGTGACGCGTGAAGTCGACGGCGGCCTGGAAACCATCTCGCTGACCCTGCCGGCGGTGATCACCACCGACCTGCGCCTGAACGAGCCGCGCTATGTCACCTTGCCCAACATCATGAAGGCCAAGAAGAAGCAGCTCGACATTGTGAAGCCCGAGGACCTGGGCGTGGACGTCAAGCCGCGCCTGAAGACGCTGAAGGTCTCGGAACCGCCCAAGCGCGGCGCCGGCATCAAGGTGCCCGATGTGGCCACCCTGGTGGACAAGCTGAAGAACGAAGCCAAGGTGATCTGAGGCAAAGAAGAAGGAAGACACGACATGACCGTACTTGTTATTGCCGAACACGACCACGCCACGCTCAAGCCGGCGACCCTCAACACCGTGACCGCGGGCATCGCCTGCGCCAGCGGCGATGTCCACGTGCTGGTGGCCGGCGCCAACGCCGCCGAAGCCGCCAAGGCCGCGAGCCAGGTCGCGGGCGTCGCCAAGGTGATCGTGGCCGACAGCCCGAGCCTGGCCGAGAACCTGGCGGAGAACGTCGCCGCGCAAGTCCTGGCSATCGCCARGAACTACAGCCACATCCTGTTCCCCTCGACCGCCAACGGCAAGAACGTCGCCCCACGCGTGGCCGCCCTGCTCGACGTGGCGCAGATCAGCGATGTGACCAAGGTCGACAGCCCCGACACCTTCGAGCGACCGATCTACGCGGGCAACGCGATCGCCATCGTGCAGAGCTCGGATGCGATCAAGGTGGTCACGGTGCGCACCACCGGCTTCGATGCGGCGGCGGCCACCGGCGGCAGCGCGGCCATCGAAACCGTCGACGGCGTGGCCGACAGCGGCAAGTCGAGCTTCATCGGCCGCGAAGTCACCAAGAGCGGGCGCCCCGAGCTGACGGCGGCCAAGATCATCGTCTCGGGCGGCCGGGCGCTGGGCAGCGCCGAGAAGTTCCAGGAAGTGATGGCGCCGCTGGCCGACAAGCTCAACGCGGGCCTGGGTGCCAGCCGCGCGGCGGTCGATGCCGGCTACGCCCCGAACGACTGGCAGGTCGGCCAGACCGGCAAGATCGTGGCGCCGCAGCTGTACATCGCCTGCGGCATCTCGGGCGCGATCCAGCATCTGGCGGGCATGAAGGACTCCAAGGTGATCGTGGCGATCAACAAGGACGAAGAAGCGCCGATCTTCTCGGTGGCCGACTACGGCCTGGTCGCCGACCTGTTCACGGCCGTGCCGGAACTCGTGGCGTCGCTTTAAACCATCGGGATCGACCATGGCATTTCTTCGACAATGCTTGGATGAAGTTCGCAGCAAACAGCGCGAAAAGAAGTTCTGCAATGCCCTGGGTGGGCGGTTTGAAGCAGAAAGCCCGACGCGCTCGGCACCGCAGCCCTGCACGCGATCCAGGCCCCACCAGCGGAAGCGGCCGTAGGAAACTGAAATCTTCCCTGAGCGAAACTACTGAAAAGAAGCATCTGCCTGGAACCGTCGCCCCTGATGAGCTACTGAAATCTTCGTTGAGTTCCTACATTTGACCCTGAGAGCCGTCGTTGGTGGGTCCGCGCGGACGTCGACCTGTCGGCATTTGCGAAGTGGGACCAGCTGCCGGGGACATCGAGTTCGGCTGCGGTACCTGCCCGTGCCGCACCGACGGCCAGCGCTCCCGCACCGGACCTGTTCGCCTCACGAGAGGTCGCCGCACCCGCCGGCGGCGAGCTCGCAGCGCCAGCGAAGGGCATCCCGCTGTCGCGCCTGCTGGGTGGCGTGGCCGCCGCGATCTCAGAGGCCTTCAAGGGCGGTGTCTGGACGATGGTCGAGGTCGTGAATGTGAAGCTCGGCAATGGCCACGTCTACCTCGAGCTGTCGGAGCGCGACAAGGCCGGCCAGGTGCTCGCGAAGGCGCACGCCATGATCTGGGCGAACGTCGCGGGCAAGATCCCGCCCGAGTTCGAGCGAGCCACCGGCGCAACGATCGGCGCGGGCATCAAGCTGCTCGTGCGCGCTAAGCCGAGCTTCAAGGCGCAGTACGGCTTTAGCCTCGAGATCGACGCCATCGACTCGGAATACACGCTCGGCGACCTGGAAGCCTGCAAGAAGGAGATCCGAGCCCGCTTGCAGCGCGAGGGCGTCTTCGAGCAGAACAAGCAGGTGCCGCCACCGTGGGACTTCACCTCGGTCCTGGTCGTGGCGCCGCACGAGGCGGCCGGCCTGGGCGACTTCCGCAAGGAGTCCGACCGACTGGCGCAATATGGCATCTGCCGCTTCACCTACGTGCACAGCCGCTTCCAGGGCGAGGGCGCGGCGCGCGAGATCATCGCGGCGCTCACCGCGGCTCTGGACGAATGCGCGACCGGCGAGGACATGCCAGATGCGATCATGTTCATCCGGGGCGGCGGCGCGGTGAACGATCTGGCCTGGCTGAACGACTACGACCTGGCACGCTTCATCTGCGACCAGCGCCTGCCAGTCTTGACCGGCATCGGGCACGAGCGCGACAGCACCATCCTCGACGAGGTCGCTTTTTCAAAGTTCGACACCCCGAGCAAGGTGATCGGAGCGATCGAGAAGCTCATCGCCCGCCGGGCTCGCGAGGCAAAGGCTGCATCCGAGACGATCATGAGCATGGCGGCGCGCGCGGCGCGCGAAATGCGCACTTCGGTTGAACGCGCCCACGGCCAGGTGGCGGCGGATGCGACAGCCAGCGTGGCGCGCGTGCGGCAGACGAGTCGGGACGCCATGAACGCCATTGGGTTAGCCGCCGTACGCGACGTCCACCAGGCTGGACGGGACAGCTTGCGGCTGGTGACCCAGGTGCGACAGGACGTCGCCGCCCAGGTGGCCACCGCGCGCCAGCTCGTGCCGAAGCAAATGGCCGAGGTTCAGGCCCGCGCGACCGCCGGCTTGGCCGAAACGCGCAGCAGCTCCCGTGTATCGCTCAACACCGTGCTCGACCGGGCCAGTGCCGGCGCACGGTCTGCGCGGCGCCAGGCGGACACTCAGTTTGCGGTCATGGGCGAGCGCGCCACGGCAACTCTGAGCCGGACACGCGCGAACTCGGAGGCGCTGATGCGCGAGATTACCGGCCAAGGCCCCGACAAGACCCTAAACCGTGGGTTCGCGATCGTCCGCGACGCGGCCGGCAAGCCCATCACCAGCCTGGCGCAGGCCGCGCCAGACCAGCACATCGAGATCCAGTTCCGGGACGGCACCATGGGTGCGCGCACCGGCAAACCGAAATGAAGGACATCGACATGGAACAGCAGACCTTTCGCGCAGCGTACGACGTGCTCCAGAAGCACGCAGAGACGTTGCGCGAGCAAAAGGAGCCCAACATCGACGATCTACTGAAGATCGTCACCGAGTCGGTTGCCGCGTACAAGGTCTGCACGAAGCGGATCGATGCTGTGGAGGAAGCCCTCAAGGCTGCCCTTGAGGGCGCGGGCGTCGAATCCTCAACATGACGCCCACCCTTATCGGTGGGTCAGAATAGCGGTCCGGCAACAATGAGAGCTTGACGTTCGATGGACTTCTACGAGCAATTCAATAGCATCAAGGACGACGATCAACTGCGTGCGTTCCTGCGGGCGCATCGATTCGAAGAGATTGCCGACCCGACACCCCTTGCCAAAAGGAAGTGGAACCTCGGCGAGTATCAGCTGACAAGCGGCGGAACCACATTTCGCGTTGGCTACCGGTGGTATGACCCGTCAGG
>NZ_JBFUIU010000609.1:0-5462 GCF_056401695.1 Variovorax sp. P4_D9 | reverse complement strand
GCAGCGCGTCGCGGTGTCGCGGGCGCGGGTGGTCGAACCCTCCGTACTGCTGTTCGACGAGCCGCTGTCCAATCTCGACGCCCGGCTGCGCCGCGAGATGCGCGAGGAAATCCGCGGCCTGCAGCAGCGGCTGCAGCTCACCGTCGCCTATGTCACGCACGACCAGAGCGAGGCGCTCGCGGTCAGCGACCAGATCATCGTCATGGACCACGGCGTGATCGCGCAGCAAGGCACGCCCGAAGAGCTCTACGGCCATCCGCGAAGCGAATTCGTCGCCGGCTTCATGGGCGAGGCGATGGTGTTCCCGGCCCTCGCCCAGCCCGACGGCCGGGTCGAGCTGGGACCACTGACCCTGACGCCGCGCTACGACGTGGCGCCAGGCTTCGTCAAGGTGGCAGTGCGGCCCGAGGCCTGGCTGATCGGCGCCGCCATCGGACTGCCGGCGACGCTGCGCAAGGCGGCCTACCTGGGCAGCTTTTACGAATATGCTTTCGACACCGCGCTGGGCCCGGTGTTCGTCGTCTCGAGCGACCTCGCGCGACCGCTGACCGCCGGCGCCCAGACCACCTTGTCCCTCGCCAGCCATGGCGTTTCCGTCGTACCGCTTGCCGCATGAATGTCGTTTTCGATCTCGGTGCCGTGCTCCTGAGCTGGGAGCCCGTCGCCCTGGTTCAAACCCAGCTGGCGCCCCATGCGCCCACCGCCGAGGCCGCGCACACGCTGGCGCGCCAGATGTTCCATCACGAGGATTGGCTCGGCTTCGACCGCGGCACGCACAGTCTGGACGACGCCATCGGCCGCATGGCGCTGCGTCTCGCGCTGCCGGCCGACCGGCTCAGCGAGGTGCTGGCGCCGATGGGCGAGCGGCTGGAACCGATCGCGGTCACCATGGAATTGCTGGCGGGCCTGCGGGTGCGCCGCGACGCCGGGGAAGACCTGCGGCTCTACTACCTGTCGAACATGCCGTCGCCCTACGCGCGGGTGCTCGAATACCGGCACCCGTTCTTCCAGTGGTTCGACGGCGGCATCTTCTCGGGCGACGTGCAGGTCATCAAGCCGCAGCGAGAGATCTATGAGCTGCTGGCGACGCGGTATCGTATCGACGCTTCGAAGACTGTCTTCATCGACGACTCGCTGGCCAACGTGCTCGCGGCGCGCGAGTTCGGCTGGCAGGCGATCCACTGCGAGCGGCCCAGCGCACTCCCGGTGCAGCTCGCCGCCTACCTGCCGGTCAGCTCGACCTTGTCGACATCGAAGCCCAGCGTGCGGGCGTAGTCCAGCTCGGCCTGGAGCAGGGCGTCGTCCAGCCGCGGCGCCCGCGAGAGCACCCAGAGGTACTTTCGGTTCGGCGTGCCGACCAGCGCCACCTCGTAGTCGCGGTCGAGCTTAAGGATCCAGTAGTCGCCCCACACCATCGGCAGCCAGCCCAGCCAATCGGGCGCGAAGCGCACCTCCAGGCGGCCGGCGCCGGGCTGGCCCGCGACTGGTACGACGCGCGCCGAGCCGACGGCTTCCTCGAAGCTGCCGTCCGCCAGGACGCAGCGGTTGCGCACCTCCACGGTGCCGTCGGCCAGCGGCGTGTACTCGGCGCTCACCGTTCCMGTGCATGGCTTCTGGAAGCGGTTGGGCAGCCGGGCCTGCTCGTGCCAGAGGCCGGCATAGCGCTTGAGGTCGACGGGTGCCACCACCTGAAGCGGCGCGCGCATCAGCGGCGCGCCATCCGCCGGGCCGGCGACCGTCTCGGTGCGAGCCGTGCGATGGCTCGAGAGGGCCAGCAGGGTGAGGACGCCGCCGATGCAGAAGGCGGTCGCCAGGGTCCCGATCGAGGCGCTGTGGGCGCGGTCGTCGAAGGCGGCGGGCGGGGGTGCACGGTGGCTGCGAAAAGACATGGGATTCCTCCGGAAGGCGACCAATCGAACACAAAGATTAGTGGGCGTGAGCCCAGGGCCGCGTCAGCCGCGAACCACACGCCATGTAGTGCAGCGGCGGGATAATAGCCGGATGAACCAACTCGATGCCCTCCGCCAATGGACCACCGTGGTCGCCGACACCGGCGACTTCCGCCAGCTCGCGCAGTTCAAGCCCCAGGATGCGACCACCAATCCGTCGCTGATCCTGAAGGCGGTCCAGAAGGCCGAATACCGTCCGCTGCTGGATGAGGTGGTGAACAAGCACCTGGGAGCGTCGATCGACGAGGTCATCGACCGCCTGCTGGTGCGCTTCGGCACCGAGATCCTGTCGATCATCCCGGGCCGAGTGTCGACCGAGGTCGATGCGCGCCTGAGCTTCGATACGCACGCCACCATCACGCGCGCCGAGCGCATCGTCGCGCTCTATCGGGCGGAGGGCATCGATGTCGAAAAGCGACTGCTGATCAAGATCGCCTCGACCTGGGAAGGGATCGAGGCCGCCCGCCATCTCGAGCAGAAGGGCATCCATTGCAACCTGACGCTGCTGTTCTCCTTCGCCCAGGCGGCGGCTTGCGGGGCAGCCAAGGTGCAGCTGATCTCGCCCTTCGTCGGCCGCATCTACGACTGGCACAAGAAGTCGCAGGGCCCGCAGTGGGACGAGGCCGCCAATGCCGGTGCCAACGATCCGGGTGTGAATTCAGTGCGCCAGATTTTCGACTACTACAAGAAGAACGGCATCGCGACCGAGGTGATGGGCGCCAGTTTCCGCAATGTCGGCCAGATCGCCGCGCTGGCCGGCTGCGACCTGCTGACCATCAGCCCCGAACTGCTGGCCGAACTGGCCGCCAGCGAGGCGCCGCTCGTCCATGCGCTCGACGCCGAGGTAGCGAAGCGCCTGGAGATCCCGAAGGTTTCGCTCGACGAGGCGGCTTTTCGCTTTGCGCTGAACGAGGACGCGATGGCGACGGAGAAGCTGGCCGAGGGCATTCGCGCCTTCGCGGCCGATGCAGTCAAGCTCGAAAGACTCATGGAGACCTGACGATGACTACCCGTTGCGATCGCACAGCCGCCTGGGGGGCCCTCCAGGTGCATTACGACACGGCCGGACTCGGCTTCGACATGCGCAAGGCCTTCGCGAGCGACCCGGGCCGTTTCGCGGCGCTGAGCCAGTCGGCGCCCTTCGTCTTCGCCGACCTGTCGAAGAACCTCGTCGACGCGCGCACCGAGCAGTTGCTGCAGGCCGTGGCCCGCGAAGCCGGGCTGGAGGCGCATCGGGACGCGATGTTCGCGGGGCGGCACATCAACGCCACCGAGGATCGCGCGGTGCTGCATACCCTGCTGCGGCGACCGGCTTCGGCGCCGGTGGCGGGCGAGCTGGCGGGCGCCTTCCGCGACGTGCATGCGACGCTCGACGCCATGCTGGCCTACGCCGACCAGGTGCGCTCGGACTCGACGATCACCGACGTCGTTAACATCGGCATCGGCGGCTCCGACCTCGGCCCGCAGATGGCGGTGCTGGCGCTAGACCAGTTCTCGGCCCCGGGCAAGCGCTTCCACTTCGTCTCCAACGTCGACGGCCACGAGCTGGCCGGGATCCTGCGCGGGCTGGCGCCCGAGCACACGCTGTTCCTGATCGCGTCGAAGACCTTCACGACCGCCGAGACCATGGCCAACGCGCAGTCGGCCAAGCGCTGGTTCGAGCAGTCGGGCGGCGTGAATATCGCGCGCCATTTCGCCGCGCTGACCACCAATGTGGCCGCCGCGAAGGCCTTCGGCATCGACACCAACTTCGGCTTCTGGGACTGGGTCGGCGGCCGCTATTCGATGTGGTCGGCCATCGGCCTGCCGATCGCGCTGGCCATCGGCGCCGAGGGATTCCGCGGCCTGCTGGCCGGCGCGCACGCGATGGACGAGCACTTCCGCACCGCGCCGCTCGAGCAGAACCTGCCGGTGCGCCTCGGCCTGCTCGACGTCTGGTATCGCAACTTCCATCGTTTCACGACCCGCAGCATCGCGCCCTACCACAGTGCGCTCAAGCGGCTGCCGGCCTACCTGCAGCAGCTCGAGATGGAGAGCAACGGCAAGCAGGTCGACATGGCCGGCCAGTTGCTGACCTTCGGCACCTCGCCGGTGCTGTGGGGCGAGCCGGGCACCAACGGGCAGCATGCGTACTTCCAGATGCTGCACCAGGGCACCGACGTGACGCCGCTGGAGTTCATCGCGGTGCGCGATGCGGCGCACGAGCTCGCGGGCCATCAACCCAAGCTGCTGGCCAATGCACTGGCGCAGGCGCAGGCGCTCATGGTCGGCCAGCGCGACGCGGGCGGGCACAAGAACTTCCCGGGCAACCGGCCGAGCACCTTCTTCGTCCTCGATCAGCTGACGCCGGAATCCCTCGGCGCCTTCCTGGCGCTGTACGAGCACCGCGTCTTCACCAGCGGCGCCCTCTGGGGCATCAACAGCTTCGACCAGTGGGGCGTGGAGCTCGGCAAGGTGCTGGCCCGGGACATCGAGCCGCGGCTGGCCTCCGGCGACGTGCAGGGACTCGACGCCTCGACCGCGGGCCTGCTGCAGCGCCTGCGCCCGCGCGCCTAGCTTTCATCAAAGTCGGCAGCCTGCTCGATATGATGACCACGGGGTTGTCCCGTGGGGAATCAGCAAGAGGAGTTGTGCATGAACTTTCAACAGGCGGTCCAGACCTGCTTTCGCAAGTACGTCGAGTTTTCTGGCCGTGCGACCCGGCCCGAATACTGGTGGTTCATCCTGGCCTATGTCATCGTGGCCGTCGTGGCGGGCTTGATCCACGAGTACCTCTACTACCTCGTGGTGCTGGCCTTCCTGCTGCCGCTGCTCTCGGTCGGCGCTCGCCGCCTGCATGACGTCGGCCGCAGCGGCTGGTTCCTGTTGCTCGGGCTGGTCCCGGTGATCGGCACTCTGGTGCTGCTCTATTTCATGGTGCAGCCGAGCCAGCCGGAATCGAACGCCTACGGACCGCCGGCCGGTCCGCTCCCGGCCAGCGTCTGATCCCTCAGCCGCCTGCGCCCACCAGCACCGCCTTGGCGCGGTAGCTGGCGGGAAACACCTTCTTCAGGTTGTCGACCTTCGGCAGGTCGTTGATCGCGATGTAGGGGTGGTCGGGATTGCGAGTCATGAAATCCTGGTGGTACGCCTCGGCCGGATAGAAGGCCTTGAGCGGCTCGATGGTGGTCGCGATCGGCTTGCCGAAGACGCGGGCGCGGTCGAGCTGCGCGATGTAGTTCCTGGCGATGCGTGCCTGCTCGGGGTTGGCCGTAAAAATGGTCGAGCGGTACTGGCTGCCGACGTCCGGTCCCTGGCGGTTCAACTCGGTCGGATCATGGGCGACCGAGAAATAGATCTGGAGCAACCGCGCATAGCTGATCTGCTTCGGGTCGTAACTGATGCGCACCGCTTCGGCATGGCCGGTGCGACCGGAACTGGTGGCTTCGTAGTTGGCCGTTGCGGCCTCGCCGCCGGCATAGCCCGAGAYGGCGCTGGTCACGCCCTTGACGTGCTGGAACACACCCTGAACGC
>NZ_JBFUIU010000608.1:0-5483 GCF_056401695.1 Variovorax sp. P4_D9 | reverse complement strand
GGAGACAGTGATGATTCCCGACATCGTGTACGCGTTGTGCGCGTTGGTGGCTCTTTTCATTCCGATGGGCCTTGCATGGGCGATCGTGCGCTGGACGACCAAGCGCCACGTGCATGGCGACGCTCCCGGGCGCAGCGCCCCGATGAAGCTACACCCGTTGCGCCATTCGAAGCCCGGTCACTCACGTCGCCGAGTGCAGTCCGATACGCACAAGAGCCCCCGTTCCTCGTAGGGCGATTGGTCATGGTACTCGTAACCGTTGCGACCATCGCGGCAGTGATCTGTCGGACACGGGTGTTGGGCGGGCCCGTCGGCGCGTAATCGAAGCTACCCGATGTCCAGTCTTCCTCATTCGCCCACAGAGGGCCGCCCCGACCCCGACGCGCTGCTCGCCCAGTTGCGGGCGGACGAGGAACGCGCCCAGCGCGGCAAGCTGCGCATCTACTTTGGTGCCAATGCTGGTGTCGGCAAGACCTGGGCGATGCTGAGCGCCGCGCAGCGCGAGCAAGCTGCGGGCCGGGACCTCGTGATCGGCGTGGTCGAGACGCATGGCCGCAGCGAGACTGCGGCGCTGCTGGCCGGTCTCGAGATGCTGCCCTTGCGCGAGGTGCCGTACCGCGGCCGCACGCTAAAGGAATTCGACCTCGACGCCGCGCTCGCGCGCAAGCCGGCCGTGCTGCTGGTGGACGAACTGGCGCACACCAACGCCCCGGGTTCGCGCCACGCCAAGCGCTGGCAGGACGTGCAGGAGCTGCAGGCGGCAGGCATCGAGGTGTGGTCGGCACTGAACGTCCAGCACCTGGAAAGCCTCAACGGCACGGTTGGCGCCATCACCGGCGTGCGTGTGCAAGAGACGGTGCCCGACACCGTGCTCGACGAGGCCGAAGAGGTGGTGCTGGTCGATGTCACGCCTGACGAACTCACGACCCGCCTCGCCGCCGGCAAGGTCTATTTGCCTCAGCAGGCCGAGCGGGCGGCGCAGAACTTCTTCCGCAAGGGCAACCTGATCGCGTTGCGCGAGATCGCGCTGCGGCGCACCGCCGAACACGTGGAGGACGACGTGCGCGGCTGGCGGGTCGAGCAGTCGGGGCCGCAGGGCAATGCCGGGCCGCAGCCCTGGAACACCTCGGGCGCGCTGCTCGCCTGCATCGGGCCCCACGAAGGCGCGAGCCAGACCGTGCGCACCGCGGCGCGGCTGGCCGGCCAGCTCAACGTGCGCTGGCATGCGGCCTACGTCGAGACGCCGCGCCTGCAGCGTCTCGACGCCAAGCAGCGCGACAGCATCCTCGCGGTGCTCAAGCTGGCCGAGGAACTGGGCGCCATCACAGCCGTGCTGACGGGCGCCCGCATCGCTGAGGAACTCACCGCGCTGGCGCAGCGGCTCAACTGCGCCACGCTGGTGGTGGGGCGGTCCGAACCCGCTCAAGGCTGGCGCCGTTGGTGGCCGCCGACGGACCTGTCGCTCGAACTGGCGCGCTGCGCACCCGCGCTCGACATCCTCGAGGTGGCGCGGGCCGACAGTTCGCGCCGCCTCGCGCAGGTCCGACCGGGTGGACCGCGCGACGAGTCCGGCGTGAAGGAGGACGAGCACTCGCAAGCGCGTTGGCCCGCCTACGCATGGGCGGGCGCCATCAGCATTGCGGTCACGATGGTGGCCATGCCGCTCGCCGACGTGCTGGAGTTGGTCAACATCGTCATGTTGTTTCTGCTCGGCGTGGTCGGCGTTGCGCTACGGTTCGGGCGCGGTCCGGCGGCTGTTGCGGCTGTGATGAACGTCGCTGCCTTCGACTTTTTCTTTGTGCCGCCGCGCCTTTCATTTGCCGTCAGTGACGTGCAGTACCTGGTGACGTTCGCGGTCATGCTCTGCGTCGGGCTGCTGGTCGGGCAGCTCACCGCTGGGCTACGCTTCGCCGCCGGCGTGTCGAACAGCCGCGAGCGACGGGCCCAGTCACTGTTCGAACTCACGCGCGAGCTCTCGGCCGCGCTCGAAAGCACCCAGGTGATCGAGCTTGGTGCGGCCGCTGTGCAAGGCCATTTTGGCGGCCATGCGCTGGTGCTGGTGACGGACGCCAACGACCGGCTGCTGATGCCCGCTGCGCCGCCGCCCGGCTTTGACCCTAGCGTCGCCGACTGGGCCTTCCGCCACGGGCAACCGGCTGGCTTGGCCACGGCCACGCTCGCGGCGCAACCATGGCACTACGTGCCCCTCAAGGCGCCGATGCGGGTGCGCGGCGTACTCGCGCTCGAACCCCTGCACCTGCGCTGGCTGCTGATTCCGGAGCAGGCCCAGCAGCTCGACACGCTGGCGCGTCAGATCGCGATCGCGCTGGAGCGGGTGCACTACGTTGAAGTGGCGCAGCAGGCSGTGGTCGAGATGGAGTCCGAGCGCCTGCGCAATGCGCTGCTGGGCGCGATCTCGCACGATGTCCGCACGCCRCTGACGGCACTGATCGCGCTGGCCGAGTCACTGCAGGCGGCGCCGCCGGAGTCGCACGCGGAGGCGGYGCGCGCCATCGTCGCCCAGGCTCGGGCGCTGAATGCGCTGGTCAACAATCTGCTCGACATGGCGCGGCTGGAAAGCGGCATCGCCGGCGGCGCAGTCAACCTTCKGCGCGAATGGCAGTCGGTGGAAGAGGTGGTGGGCTCGGCCATCCGCGCGGCGCGGCCCGCGCTCGGCGACATGGTCGTGCWGACGGCGCTGCCAGAAGACCTGCCGTTGGTCGAGTTCGATGCGGTACTGATCGAGCGCGTGCTGGTCAACCTGCTCGAGAATGCTGCGAARTACGGCGCRYCGCCCATTGAGGTCGGTGCGTGTGCGACGCCCAACGYGCTCTTGTTGACGGTGCGCGACCATGGTCCGGGGCTGCCCGCSGCGCTCAAGGGGCGCGAACAGACGCTGTTCGACAAGTTCACRCGCGGCCAGGCGGAATCGGCCACGCCSGGTGTCGGCCTGGGCCTGGCGATCTGCAGGGCGGTGGTCAGCGCCCATGGTGGCGAGATCATCGCGGCGAATGCGCCGGACGGCGGTGCCGARTTCAGCGTGACCCTGCCGAGGCGCACCCCGCCYGCGGCTATCGATCCTTCGTCCTGACTGCCATGCCCAGCCCTGTCGCCATCGTGATCGAAGACGAGCCGCAGATCCGCCGCTTCGTGCGGGGTGCGCTGGAAGCCGAAGGCTGGCAGGTGCATGAGGTCGGCACGCTGCGCGAGGGGCTCGCAGCCGTCGGCACGCGCCAGCCCGACCTGGTGGTGCTTGATCTCGGCTTACCGGATGGCGACGGCATTTCCTTGATAAGTGACGTGCGCGGCTGGTCGGGGGTGCCGATCATCGTGCTCTCGGCGCGCACTGAGGAAGCCGACAAGATCGCGGCCCTCGATGCTGGCGCCGACGACTACCTGACCAAGCCCTTCGGCACCGGCGAGCTGCTGGCACGCGTGCGTGCCGCCCTGCGCCGCCCGCGTGCAGCAGGAGGCGGCGCACAAGGCGATGGTGGGTCTGAGCCAGCATTCCGCTTCGGCGAAATCGAGGTCGAYCGTCCGGCCCGACTCGTGCGACGCGGGGGTGTCGAAGTGCACCTCACGCCCACCGAATACCGACTGCTCGGCGTRCTSGTGGCCAACGCCGGCMGAGTGATCACTCATCGCCAGTTGCTGCGCGAGGTRTGGGGTCCTTTGTGCGATGAGCAGAGCCACTATCTGCGCATCTACATGGGYCACCTGCGTCARAAGCTCGAGGCCGATCCCGCGCAGCCWCGAYATYTRCTSACGGAGACKGGCGTGGGCTACCGCCTGGCAATCTGAAAACCTGACTCATCGCGGAGGCCGTGGGGCATATCACTTGAACTGCTATGCCCCGTTCCGCATCGATGCGGATTGCGATATGGGGTAATCGAATGTAAGGGACTTCCCCGTCCCGATTAGGCCGCTGCGTATTGCGGCTGCCGGCAACAGAGTGCCACGATGGGGTTGCGAAGCTCCATCAACTCACTCGGAAAGGGGAAGCCCCATGACTATTTTGTACGTTGGCATCGATCTGGCCAAGAACATCTTTGCCGTCCACGCAGTGAACGAAGCCGGCAAGCCCGAACTCGTATCGCCTAAGGTGGCACGCGCCAAGTTGCTGGAGTTGATCGCGTCGCTGCCGCCCTGCGTCATCGCTATGGAAGCGTGCTCCGGTGCGCACCACTGGGGGCGCCTGTTCATGGCCCACGGTCATACGGTGCGCCTGATGGCACCGAAGTTCGTCAGCCCGTATCGACTGTCCGGCAAGCGTGGCAAGAATGACGCCGCCGACGCGGCGGCGATCTGCGAAGCAGTGCAACGGCCGAATATGAGATTCGTGCCGATCAAGAGCCTGCAGCAGCAATCGCAACTGAGCGTGCACCGCGTGCGCCAGGGGTTCATCGAGCAGCGCACTGCCACCATCAACCGGATACGCGGCCTGCTCAGCGAGTTCGGGATCGTGCTGCCCCTGAAGGCATCGACCGTGCGCAGCCAGGCCATGGCGTGCCTGGAAGATCTGCCCGGGTGGAGCAACACTGTCATCGGGGATCTGCTCAGCGAGTTGACGCGGCTGGATGAACGGATTGCGCTCTACGATCGGCACATCGCGCAGATGGCCAGCGAAGACAMCCGGGCCCGGCACCTCATGCGCCTGCGCGGGGTGGGCCAGACCACCGCCACCGCGCTGCTGGCCATGATCGGAAACGGGCATGAGTTCAAGTGTGGTCGCCAGTTCGCAGCCTGGCTTGGCCTGGTGCCCAGCCAGTACAGCTCGGGCGGGAAGGCACGACTGGGGCACATCACAAAGGCCRGAGACCCGTACTTGAGATCGCTGCTGGTGCTGGGCGCACGATCCGTACTCAACTCAGCCGGGACCAAATCAGATGCGCTCAGCCGCTGGGCCGCGGCGCTGGCGGAGCGCCGCGGTTACTGGCGGGCGATTGTGGCCATCGCTGCCAAGAATGCGCGCATGGCCTGGGCTGTGCTCTCTCGCGGCGAGCAATTCATGATGCCGGCATGACCCATTTGGGGTCGGCCACTCAAACCATTCGAAACGAGGAATTGCATGAATTGATTCAAATGATTTCCACCGCCGCTTGACGGCAAGCAGTGATGAAGCAAGGTTGGACCTGCGCGGGGTGTGCCTGAGAAAGGACTGAGACGGCAAGCACCGTTCTCGATAATCGAATGAGGCCCCCGCGCGCGTCTTTCATCAGGGTCCGCAGCCATACACGTGCTGCATCAATGACCGTTTGTAGTTCAGCCAGTCCGCTCCTTGTCTTCCTATGTCACAGTCGCCGCCGCCCGGCCGATCGGCGCGTCATATCGCTACGTCATATCCAATTCGCAGTGGCAACCCTCCCCACGAGGACCGTCAAGGCCAAGCATCGCTTGCATTCTGTGGGAAGCCACAAATATCGCTTGCATTCTGCGGGAAGCCCTTGTAGTCCCCTTTCCGTGCAGAAAGATACGGTTTGCTC
>NZ_JBFUIU010000607.1:0-5483 GCF_056401695.1 Variovorax sp. P4_D9 | reverse complement strand
GTTCAGCCATGGTTTCCCCCTTTCTTTGCCCGTTTCACATACGCGCCAGGGGCTGGCGTTCGCCAAGGACTCGGCCCTCCGCATTGATCCGCCCCGGCGCGCTTTTCAAGGGTCTCGTGAGGTCCCTGCTCCCGGGCAGCGATTCGCTCCAATCGAAGCACTCGCTCATTAATACCCGAAGTCAGCGCCGTCGCCTGGTGCCCGAGATTAATCGCTGCGAACTGGCCCGCAACGCCGGCCTGCAAAGTGGCGAGGGCACGATCCTCGCGTGGCGTGAGCGTGAGGACGTCGTCACCGACTTCCAGCTTCACCATGCCGTCAGGCATCACAGTCTTGCTGATCGCGCGAGCCGGCGGATGCCTCGCGGCCGGGACGAACACGCCGTTGCGCACTCGATGCACCTGGCCATCCTCGATCAACGCCCCAATGCGGTCGTCAACGATGGCGAGTTTCAAGCCAGTGTGCTCGACCAGCGTCTCGCGGGTGACGACCYGTTCTGCGTTGTGCAGGTCCTGCACGGCCTCGAGGATGAGGTCGGTTGAGCTCTTGCGCCTCGGCTCAGCCATGGGAGGGCTCTCCCTCGGGTCTAGAGTTGGCGGACGACGTCACCAGCAGTTCAGGATGCTCGCGCAGGTACTTGTGCTCGCGCGATAGCAACGTTTCCTGCAGGGCGTTGCGGGCGATCGCCACATCGTCCTCGAACTCCGTGCGCTCCAAAGGAGACTTCATGAAGACGGCAAGCGCGATCTGCGCGGAGTCCAACTGCCGACGCAGTGGATCCGCGCGGCCAGCGACACGAACGGCGCGCGGGAAGTCCAGGGCGCCATCCAAGGCGTCATCGACGGCGGCCAGGCGCATCTCCTTTTCGGCACACGCAATTTGATCGAGAAGCTGCTGGATGGTGCGCTTCAGCTCCTCGCGACAGTTCGTCCGCGCGACTCGTTTGGCCCGGAGGTCTTTCGCCGTGGCCTCGGCGGCCAGTCGCTTGACCTCGGGATCGTCTGCGACAACGTCATCAGAGAGCGCGCGGGCCACGGCCTCGAAGTGGCGCTGCGGGGCCGACTCCTCCAGGCGGCGCGCACGCGCCTGTGCTTCAGCGAAAGCGGGCACCAGATTGCGGTCGCGCAGCTTGTCGGCTTCGATCATGCGATCGAGCGTGGACAACTTTTCCATTCGGATCTCCTTTTCAATAATCGCCCGCGTCGGGGCCGGTGTTGGTCCAGTGCGCCATACGTCTGGCTTCCTTGCCTACAAGCTCATCAAGCTCGCGCTCTTCCGTGTGGGCGCTTTCGCGTGGGACTGGTGTTGCTCTAGCCGGGGCCTCGACCGCCGTGGGGGAATCGTCGCGGCTGCCGGCGCTGTGGCGAAACCCTAGAGGGGTAAGGAAGAGCCGGCGCCGTCAACGAGCAATCCGGCACCGCTGTCGCCTCCGCTGGTTTGTCCACGACATGGAGTGTTGCGCCGGACTGCAGCGCGGCCTGAGTTATGCGGATGGCCGGCCGGCCGCGTGATCGCATCGGCGAGCGGCGTGCCGGAGCTCGACGGCTTTGATTCATCCAACGCGGCGAACGTGGCGAACGCGGGGCACTGCCTGGGCTGCTGCGCCAGCGTGCTAGGGACGATGTGGCTGGCGAGGCCAGCAGCCTGCCAGCTACCGCAGCGCGGGGGCGTGTAGTGGCTGCAATCAGCGCACAGATTTCCGGCGTCGTTTGATCTGCATCACGCGCGCTCGTTGAGGTTGAAGTTCGGCTCGTTGCTCGGCGAGCCCCTGCCGAAATCGTTGCGTGCGGCGAACTGCTTGCGCGCCGTCGGGCGGTACGAATCCCAGTCGAAGATGACCCAACGGGCGGTCTCGGTCAGGCGGTCGTAAACGCGGTCGCCCACGAAGACCTTGAAGCCCGCTTTGTCCAGGTTGGTCAAAAGGATGGTCGGCCGCATGTCGCGATAGCGACGGTCGAGAACATCGAAGATCAGCGCCTGTTCGTTGTCGGTGCCGCCGCTCACGCCGACCTCATCGATCACCAGCAGCGCGACGGTGCCCAGTTCGCGCAGAACGTCCACCTCGGTGCGCTCGGAATCGCGGCTCCAGGTGGCACGCACGGCGCGGATCAGGCCCGCGCAGGTGAGGTACAGGCCAACGTGGGCCGGCATGATGCTCTGGAGGATTGAGGTCGCCAGATGGGACTTGCCCGTACCCGGGAGGCCACCATGACGATGCCATTGCCGCGCTCGGCGTGACGCGCAAAACTCTCGGCGAACTCACGGGCGACGACGAGCGCGTGCTGCTGTTCCGGCGTCACGGCGACGAAGTTGTCGAGACTGCGCTCCAGGAAGCGCTTCGGGATCGCCGCTTGACCGAGCATGGCATCCAGGCGGACGCGCGCAAGTTCGGCCTGTTCCTGCGCTTCTGCTTGCCGCTTGGCAGCCAGACGGGCTTCCGCGCAGTCAGGGCACGAAGTCCAGATTTCGCGCTTGCCCATGTAGCGCACCCCGGTCGAGATGAACTCGCCATGCTCGTCGCACACCTCGGTACGCTCGCCGAGCGGCTGTTTCAGTGCAATGGGCGTCGTGGCCTTCAGGCCCTCGCCGACAAGGCGCTGCAAGTCGCGCGGATTTTCTTCATTGGAACGAACCGTCATGGTTGATGCCCTCTCGGTAGTTAAAGTTTTCAAAGCCAGCGTGCTTGCTGGCGGGTTTGGCGTACGCGGCACTGGCCGACTTGGGCGGGTAGACGGTGCGCCAGCCGTTCACGATTGCTTCGTTGAGCAGCGCCTCCGGCTCGTGGCCCTTGGCGCGGAGTTCGTCGATCTTTTTGACCAAGAGCTTTTGAGCGACATCCGAGAACGGAATCGACTTCATCGCCTTGCGCATCGCGACGAAGTTCTTCCATGCGTCGGGTGGCATCCAGTCCGGCACTGACATCGGAGCGGGCCTGCTCTTTTCACCAAGAGTGGGTTCCTTGGTGGTTAACTGATGGTTATTGGTGGTTTGGGTCGCATGGGTGCTACCCGTGGCGCGCATGGGTGCTACCCGTTCGCCGCATCCATGCGACCCGTTCGCCGCATCGACGCTACCTGTCGCGTCTACGCTACCTGTTGCACCAGTGCTACCCGTCACCTCTGCGGCAGGGGCTGCATCAGTGCTACCCGTCGCATTGGCGCGACCCGTTGCATCGGTGCTACGGGTCGCATCGACGCTACCCCCAGCAGAAGGTTCGGCGAGTCGCTCGACGTGCAGGCGGTAATGCGGGACGGTGCCGCGCGCGCCGCCCGTCGCGTTCGCCGTCACGGACAACAGGCCGGCATCGACCAACGCATGCACGTGGCGCTGCGCCTGGGAGCGCGAGACGCCGCAGTCGCGCGCAATCGCCGCCATTCCAACGAACAGGCTTCCGCCCGCGTCATTGCAGTGGTCGGCGAGCTTGAGCGCGACCAGCTTCCGGCCAGCCGGTTGAATGTCTGTCGCCCAAACGCGCTTCATCGCGAGAATGCTCATTTCGCAGCCCCGCGAACGATCTGGGACAGGAAAGCGCAAACGTCGTCCCAGTGGGTGAAGCTCCGGGACTGTCCCCAGCGGCTGACCACAACGAACGTCACGCGGCCATCGTCGGCCGGATATGAGATCGGCTTGCTCAAGTGGCACCGCCTTCGTGGACTTGGTGCTTGGCCCACTCGCCCGCGATCCACTCGACGCCCTTCGGTGTGAATTTGGCGTGGTGGTACGCCTTGCCGTTCACGCGACTCACGCCCGCCTTCACCTCGAAGCGGCCGGCGTCTAGGTGCGGCGCGTGCGGCGTCAGCTTACCGGCGAGACGGTACATGATCTTGCGGTCGATCAGCCATGCGGAGACTTCGGCTTGCTTCGCCTTGAGCATCTTGCACACTTCGCGGAAGTTGCTAAGCCCCTTGGCCGCGACGTAACGATCGACAAACTCGACGGCTGGCTTTTGCTGCTCGATCAGGATCGCGCGCTCGGACGCGAGCTTCTCGGCGTCGATCGCGCGCTGCTCGGAATCGAGCGCTAGGCGCAGGATGTCCATGCGCGACAGCACGACCGGCCGGGCTGCCGCTTCCAACTCCTGCCAGCGATCGATGATCTTGGCGCGCAGCGCCACGCTGTAGCCGGACACAAGGACCAACGTCTCACGCTTCGGCAGCAGCAGCGCCGGCTGCATTCGTCCATAGGCATCCGGGAGATCGGCTGAAAACTCAGCCGATGTCAGGCACAACTCGTCGAGCATCTTGCGCGCGTCGGCCAGGACGTTTTTGTGTTCCTTGCCAGTCAGATCAGCAATCTCGCGGCTGCTCATCGTGAGCGGGGCGGTCTCGGGCGGATTGCCGGGGGGCTGCATGCCGGTGGAGGCGATGATGATCCGGTCGCCGCGCATCATTGCGACTCCAGCCAAGCCGTGACATCGCCGGCCCTCCAGCGCGAGCAGCGCCCGAGTTTGATCGGCGAGGGGAAACTCTTCGCTGCGATGCGGGCGTAGAGTCCAGAGCGGCCCATGCCGGTCAGGGCTTGAACCGTCTCGATGCGCAGTAGGGCGACGGGATTGGACGCAGCCTCAACCGGCTGCCTGAAGCGGGATATCTTGGATAGTGCGGGGGTGTCCATGGGCGGCCTCTTTAAAAGATGGCCGCATTTCGACGCCGGGGTTCAGTGCGGTGCCGAACCCCGGTGAAACTTCATTCGAGAACCCCGGCGAAAGTGCATCGCGAACCCCGGCGAAAGTCCCGTTTTACCCCGGCGAATCCAGCGTGGGATCGCCGATCTCCACTTGTTGATAGGCAGCTGGAAAGCACTCTCTCAGCCGACGCCAGCCGGTCTGCTGTGACATTTGCCTCCCCTTCATTTTGTCGGAACTGACTAGCCAGAGCATTACTTGGTGGGGGTCGAACATCGGCTCCRCGCTTCTGCGGCCGCCACGTCCTGCAACTTTGCGAGCCGCCTTCAGTGCTGGCACGTCCTTCAAATTGGCGAACCACGTTTGATCCATGCCGGTGAATGCACCGAATGCGGCGATGAGTTCGTCTCGGGTCGCCAACGCATCAAGGCTGGCGCGTACTACAGTCGTGCCAATGGGAGCCAGGGCATTGCCCGCGGCGGCGTTGGGCAAGCATGTATTGGCGAGGGCGTCCTTTTCGGCGTCGCCGGCTCGCTGATACAGTTCGCGCGCCATGCGGTTGAGCCACTCAATTTCATGCGCGTCCGCTCGCTGGCGCGCTGTCCAGCTTGCCTCTTTGAACGTCTGCACATCGTCGTTGGCTTCACCGATACGCCGGGTGTACTCATCGTTGCTGAGGCCATTGTTGGTCACATCCAAGATGCCCAGGAGCGCACGATTGAGATTCCGCCGCTGCTGGTAGTCGCCGGCTGTCCGGTCTGCGTCGATGCGGAGGGTATGGTCGAAAGGCCCCACCCTTTGTTCGGCGCGAGTGAGTTCCACGTCTGCCTCTTCGACTGCTCGACGAGTGAGGCCATCC
>NZ_JBFUIU010000606.1:0-5490 GCF_056401695.1 Variovorax sp. P4_D9 | reverse complement strand
GTGTTGAAGAGCATCGACGAGCAGGGCAAGCTGAGCCCCGAGCTGCGTGCCGCGATCGACGCCGCACCGACCAAGCAGGAACTCGAAGACCTCTACCTTCCCTTCAAGCAGAAGCGCCGCACCAAGGGCCAGATCGCGCGCGAGTTCGGCATCGAGCCGCTGGCCGACAAGCTGCTGGCCGATCCGACGCTGGATCCGGCGGTCGAGGCGAAAGCCTTCCTGCAGCCCGCCGCGACGCTGGACGACGGCAAGCCCGGCCCCGATTTCTCGACCATCCCGGCGGTGCTCGATGGCGTGCGCGACATCCTGTCGGAGCGCTGGGCCGAGGACGCGCCGCTGGTGCAGCGGCTGCGCGAATGGCTCTGGGCCGAGGGTTTGCTCAAGTCCAGCCTGATGGCGGGCAAGGACGAGAACAATGCCGACGTCGCCAAGTTCCGCGACTACTTCGACTACGACGAGCCGATCGGCCGCGTGCCGTCGCACCGCGCGCTGGCCGTGTTCCGCGGCCGGGCGCTGGAAATCCTCGACGCCAAGCTGGTGCTGCCGGTCGAGCCCGAGCCTGGCAAGCCCTCGATCGCCGAAGGCAAGATCGCATTGCACCTGGGCTGGAGCCACGCCGGCCGCGCCGCCGACGACCTGATCCGCAAGTGCGTGTCCTGGACATGGCGAGTCAAGCTGTCGCTGTCGACCGAGCGCGACCTGTTCACGCGGCTGCGCGAGGAGGCCGAGAAGGTCGCGATCAAGGTCTTCGCCGACAACCTGCGCGACCTGCTGCTGGCCGCGCCAGCCGGCCCGCGCGTGGTGATGGGACTGGACCCGGGCATCCGCACCGGCGTCAAGGTGGCGGTGGTCGATTCGACCGGCAAGCTGGTCGAGACCGCGACCGTTTTCCCGCACGAGCCGCGCAAGGACTGGGAAGGCTCGCTGCATACGCTCGGCAAGCTGTGCGCCAAGCATGGCGTAAACCTGATCGCGATCGGCAACGGCACGGCCAGCCGCGAGACCGACAAGCTGGCCGCCGACCTGATCAAGTTGCTGGCCAAGATGACGGCACAGGCCGGCGCGCCGGACGTCAACGTCGACAAGGTGGTGGTCAGCGAGGCCGGCGCCTCGGTGTATTCGGCCAGCGAGTTCGCCTCGCAGGAAATGCCCGATGTCGACGTCAGCCTGCGCGGCGCGGCCAGCATCGCGCGGCGCCTGCAGGACCCGCTGGCGGAACTCGTGAAGATCGATCCGAAGTCGATTGGCGTCGGCCAGTACCAGCACGACGTGAACCAGGGTGAACTGGCGCGCACGCTGCATGCCGTGGTCGAAGACTGCGTGAACTCGGTCGGCGTCGACCTCAACACCGCCAGCGTGCCGCTGCTGTCGCGGGTCTCGGGCCTGTCGGCCAGCGTCGCCAAGGCGGTGGTGCGCTGGCGCGAGGCCAATGGCGCCTTCGCCAGCCGCCAGCAGCTGCTGGACGTCAGCGGCTTCGGTGCCAAGACCTTCGAGCAGAGCGCGGGCTTCCTGCGCATCCGCGGCGGCAGCAACCCGCTCGACATGACCGGCGTGCACCCGGAAACCTACCCGGTGGTCGAGCAGATGATCGAGAAGACCGGCAAGCCGGTTGCCGAGCTGATGGGCCGCGCCGAGATGCTCAAGACCCTGAAGCCCGAGCTGTTCGCGAACGAGAAGTTCGGCGTCATCACGGTCAAGGACATCCTCGGCGAACTCGAGAAGCCCGGCCGCGACCCGCGCCCGGACTTCAAGGTGGCGCGCTTCAACGACGGCGTCGACGACATCAAGGACCTGGTCGAAGGCATGGTGCTCGAGGGCACTGTGAGCAACGTGGCGCAGTTCGGCGCCTTCGTCGACCTCGGCGTGCACCAGGACGGCCTGGTGCACGTGAGCCAGCTCTCGCACAAGTTCGTCAACGATGCGCGCGAGGTCGTGAAGACCGGCGACATCGTCAAGGTCAAGGTGATGGAGGTCGACGTGGCGCGCAAGCGCATCGGCCTGTCGATGAAGCTCGACGCCGCGCCGGCACGCCGCGATGGCCCGCGCGACAACCGCTTCGAAGGGGCAGGGCGCGGACAGCAGGGTCCACGGCGCGACAACGCGCCGCAGCCGGCCGGCCAGATGGCCTCGGCCTTCGCCAAGTTGCAAGGGCTGCGCAAGTAAGTGGCGGCCGCGGGCGCAAGGGCACGATTCCTTCCGATGGATCGCGCATGAAGGCGCTTCGCATCTACGCGGGACCGGCCGCCCGCAACCACATCGCCGCCCACGGCCTGGGCCCGCAGGACGTGCGCACCGTCCCGGGCGCGGCCGGCGGGCCCAAGGGGCTGGTGCTCGGTCCGCTCGATCGCTTCCTGTTCGGCGACTGGCTGCCGCAGGCCTCGCAGCCGATCGACCTGGTCGGCGCCTCGATCGGCGCCTGGCGGCTGGCGAACGCCTGCCTGGGCGACACCAAGACCGCCTTCGAACAGTTCGAACACGGCTACATCCACCAGCATTTCGAAGTGCCGCCGGGCCAGAAGCGGCTGAGCGCCCGGCAGGTCAGCGCGCAGTTCGGCGAGGGACTTCGCAGCTTCTATGGCGGCCGGACGGCGGAAGTGCTCGGGCATGCGCGCTACCGCCTGCATGTCATCACGGCGCGCGGCCAGCACATCCTCGGGCGCGAGGGCCCGGCACGCACGCCGGTCGGCTACCTGGGCGCCTTCCTCACCAACAGCGTCCACCGCAAGAGCCTGGGCGCGTGGCTGGAGCGCGTGGTGTTCTCAACTCCCGGCGCGGCGCTTCCCTTCGGCACGCGCGATTTCCGCACCCGGCAGGTGGACCTGGTCAAGGCCAATTTCGAGCTGGCGCTGCAGGCCTCCTGCTCGATCCCGTTCACGCTCGAGGCGGTGCACGACATTCCCGGTGCGCCGGCAGGCGCCTACTGGGACGGCGGCATCACCGACTACCACCTGCACCTGGACTACGGCCGCTCCGATGGCCTCGTGCTCTACCCGCATTTCCAGCAGGCCGTGGTGCCGGGTTGGTTCGACAAGGGCCTCGAGTGGCGCCACAAACCGACCGGATTCCTCGATCGCATGGTGCTGCTGGCGCCGGCCCCGGACTGGGTGCGGAGCCTGCCCAACGGCAAGCTGCCGGATCGCAACGACTTCCTGCGCTATGGCAACGACCTGCAAGGGCGCATCAGGGCCTGGAGCACCGCGGCCGAGGCCTCGCGGCAGCTGGCGGACGAGTTCGCACAGTGGCTGGAGAAGGGTTGCAGCATGCGCGACGTGTTGGCACTCTAGGCGGCGCCACGCTGCTCGGCCCGGTCTGCAGGCTCCACGCCTTTCGACGCGCAACTACTCCCGGGCCGGTATCGGCAACGGCACGCGGGTCTCGAACTTCGAACAGTTCATTGCGAATGTGCTCTTGAAGTTGCGCACGTTGTGGTTGGACGAGAAGACCTCGCGCGTGAAGGCGTGGTACTGCGCCATCGACTCCGCGTTGACGATGATAAGGAAGTCGAACTCGCCGGAGACCTCGTAGCAGGCCATCACGTCCTCTTCGGCGGCCATCCGCTGCTCGAACTGCTTCAGGAGCGCGGCGTTCTGCTTGTCCAGCTCGACCGAGACGAACACCGTGAGCGGCCGGCCGACCCGTTGGCGGTCGACGATGGCGACCTGCTTGACCAGCACGCCCGACTCGCGCATCTGTGCAATCCGCCGCTGGCACGTGGCCGGCGAAGTGCCCGCCTTGTCCGCCAAGGCGCGAAGCGGCAGCGACGCGTCGCGCTGGAGGAGATCCAGCAATAGCGTGTCGAGGCCGTCCAGGGCGACTGGGAGACTGTTCTTGCCAAGTGTTCGAGACATTCGATCAGGCTTCTTGATCTTGATGAGACAAATACGCCACCATCTGCCGAATCGGTGGTGAAACGACCCGCCATATTGCACCAACAATTCCTCATCACTCACAAGGAGATCGACGGCATGGACGGCGCGACTGGAACAGGGACCGAAGCAGGCCTGGAAGCAGGCTGGGTGCGTTGGCGCCATGACTTCCACCGTTTTCCCGAGACCGGCTTCAACGAGCAGCGCACCTCGGACCGCGTGGCGCAGATCCTGGCCATGCTGGGCCTCGAGGTCCACCGGGGCATCGGCGGCACCGGCGTGGTTGCCAATCTCAGCGTGGGCTCCGGCGAGGGCGTGATCGGCCTGCGCGCGGACATGGACGCCCTCGCGTTGGCGGAAATCGCCGACGGCCGGCCGTACGCGTCGGCCAATCCAGGCTGCATGCACGCCTGTGGCCATGACGGCCACATGGCGATGCTGCTGGGCGCCGCGCAATTGCTGGCCAGCCGCCGCGACTTTGACGGCACGGTCCGCTTCGTCTTCCAGCCTGCGGAGGAGCACGGACGCGGTGCCGCCGCGATGCTGGCCGACGGCCTGCTGGCGCGTTTCCCGATGGACGAGATCTACGGCGCCCACAACATCCCCGGCATGCCGGCCGGGCACATCGCGACCCGCGTGGGCGGGATCATGGCCAGCGAAGACAACTTCGTCATCCGGATCACGGGCCGTGGCGGACACGCGGCGCGACCGCACATGGCCATCGACCCGCTGGTCATCGGCGCCGAGATCGTGCTGGCGCTGCAGACGATCGTGGCCCGCTCGATCGACCCGCGGCACTCCGCCGTGCTGTCCTGCACCGAGCTCCTGACCGACGGCATCCGCAACGCGATTCCGACCGAGGTGGTCATCAAGGGTGACACCCGCAGCGACGTCCCGGAGGTGCATGCACTGCTGGAGCAGCGCCTGCGAGAAATTTGCGAGGGCATCTGCCGCGCCCACGGCGCCCGCTGCGTCGTCGACTACACCCACGAGTTCGCGCCGACGGTGAACTGGCCCCAGTGCGTGCCGTTCGCCGTCCAGGCTGCCAGGCGCGTCGTCGGCGACGCCAACGTCGATCCGGACGTGCCGCCGATGATGATCTCGGAGGACTTCGGCGGCTTCCTCGAGGCCGTGCCGGGCGCCTTCGTCTTCATCGGCAACGGAGATGGCGAGGGTCCCGGCGCCACCCCGCTGCACAACGCCAGCTACGACTTCAACGATCGCATCGTCCCGGTCGGCGCCCGCTACTTCGCCGAACTGGCCCGCGTCCGCCTTCCCCAAGGTCCCGCTTCTGCCCGCTGACATGCTCCTTGCCAACACCCACGCCAGCCGCCGCCGCTACGACGCCGAGCTTCGGCCCATCCTGAGCCTGGCCGCCGGCCGCGAGAGCCGCGCGCGGCTGTCGACCTGGAGCCGGCTGGCCGGCCATCCCACGCCGGCCTGGTCGCTGCCGGGACTGGCCGCGGCGCTCGAGCTCGCAACGGTCACGGTCAAGGACGAGTCGAGGCGCTCCAGCCTCGGCAGCTTCAAGGCGCTGGGCGCACCCAACGCGCTGATCCAACTGGTCCGGCGCCGCTGGCCCGAGCGCAGCTGGACTGCCGAGGCGCTGTTTGCCAGCCAGCAC
>NZ_JBFUIU010000605.1:0-5499 GCF_056401695.1 Variovorax sp. P4_D9 | reverse complement strand
GGCCTGTGTTGACATGCCGGGGCTGTAGCCAGTCCCGTGCCAGTTCGCGAGGGTCGGAGAAAAACTCTCACTCTCTCAGTCCGCGGCTGGGGCCGCGTCGCCGCGCGCGATGCTCGCCTGCGTAGCGACCGTGCCCTTCAGGCGCTGCACCTCGGCCACGAATTCCGGGCCGTTGCGCATGCGCTGGTAGGCCGCCATCTGCGTGCGGTACGCCGGGCTCGACGGGTCGAAGCTGTCGCGGCCGGCGATCTGGCTCATGCCTGACCGGATCCAGAGGGTCGTGTCGGCGGCAACTTCGGCCCGGCTCATCGCACCCGGCGCCATGTCGGCGGGGCCGACGCGAAGCTCCGCCGGTGCGCTCGCCATCGACCGGCTGGCCGCGACGTCGGCGGTCACGGCCGAGCGGCTCTGGGCGCTGCCCGTGGTGGCGACCGGCGCGCCGACCCACAGCTCGGCCGGGACCGTCTGGGCAAAGGCAGTGGCGCCGGCCAGGGCGAAGGCGGAGACACCGAGAAGTTGCTTGGCATTCATGATGAAATCTCCCGAAGGCTTGATGATGTGCGGCCACGGACATCGCGGCCCTCACAGGACGTGACTGTGGCGATTCAGTGCCTTCCCGGCTGTGCGTTTTCGCACGGCTTTTTTCGATCCGTTCGACATGCGCGCAGAGGTCTGCCATGGCGTTCCAACGTTCCAGCCTCGGCCTGCAGCACATCGCGCTGCTGCAGGGACTCTCGGCCGATCGTCTCGACCAGCTGGCGCAGCGCTGCCAGTGGAAGAGCCTGCCGGCCGGCACGCCGGTGCTGTTGCGCTCGGAGCGCAAGAGTGAGGTCTACTTCCTGGTTTCGGGCGCCTTGCGGGTGACCTCCTATGCGGCCAACGGCCGCCAGGTCACCTTCCGCGATCCGCAGGAAGGCGAGCATTTCGGCGATATCGCGGCGATCGACGGCCAGCCCCGGTCGGCCGATGTGGTCACGCTCAGGCCGAGCGTCGTCGCCAGCCTGGACCGTGGCGCCTTTCTCGAGTTGCTGCGCGACGAGCCAGTGGTTGGCGAGCGCGTCATGCGCGGCCTGGCGGCGCTGGTGCGGCAGTTGTCCGAGCGGGTCATCGACCTGAGCACGCTCGGGGTCCAGAACCGCGTGCATGCCGAACTGCTGCGGCTGGCGCGGGGGGCCGGCGTGGCCGACAACCGCTCCCGGCTGGAGCCGGTGCCGACCCATGCCGAACTGGCCAGCCGCATCAGCACCAACCGCGAGCAGGTGACGCGCGAGCTCAATGCGCTGCGCCGCGAGGGGCTGCTGGTCAAGGAAGGCAAGGCGCTGGTGGTGGCCGACGTGGCCCGGCTGACGGCGCTGGTGGGCGAGGTGCGGGGCTTCGACTGAAGCGCGCGGCGACGCTCAGTCCCTGGATCGCCAGGCCGGTAGCTTCCAGCCGGTCCACAGCGCGAACAGCCGCAGCACGATGGCGGCCGCGGCCCCCGTCGTCAATCCGGCCCAGTCGGGCGCCTGCAGGGCGTCGGCCCCGACGATCACCCAGGCGCCCGCGAAGGAGCAGATCGCGTAGGGCTGATGATCGCTGAAGGCGCGCGGAATCTCGTTGCAGACGATGTCGCGCAGCACGCCGCCGAACACCGCCGTCATCATGCCCATCAGCACCGCCACGATCGGCGGCATCGAGGCGCCGAGCGCGATCTGCGTGCCGGTGGCGGTGAACAGGCCCAGGCCCAGCGCATCGGGCCATTGCATGGCGCGCTCGGTGAGCGCGAAATGGCGGTCGCGCAGGAACAGCATCGCGGCCACGCACAGGGCCAGCAGCAGCCACAGCCAGCCCGCATGCTCGACCCAGAAGAAGGGCCGGCGGTCGAGTAGCACATCGCGCAGGGTGCCGCCGCCGAAGGCCGCCAGCCCCGCCACCATGACCACGCCGACCGCGTCGAGCCGCTTGCGCGCCGCCTCGATCAGGCCCGAGATCGCGAACGCCAGGGTCGCCGCCGCCTCGATCGCGATCTGTGCATGGGAGAGCGACAGGACGGTGGAGAGCGGCAGGCTGTGCATGGGCGGTCAGTTGTGCATATGGCCGTGCGATTCTGTCGCAGCGCCGGCCGGTGCGCCGACCGGGAGGTCGACCTGGAGCGAGCTCTTGACGCCCTTGGCATCCTCGAAGCGCAAGGTGATCGGGATGCTGCCGCCCTTGGCGATCGGCTGCTTCAGGTCCATCAGCATCAGGTGCTGGCCGCTGGGCTTGAGCTCGACGGTCTGCCGCGGTGGCAGTTCGAGTCCACCGGCGAGCTCGCGCATCTTCATGGTGTCGCCTTCCATCTTCATCTCGTGCACCTCGGCCACGCCGGCCACCGGGGTCGAGGCGCCGACCAGGCGGGCGCCCGAGGGCGCAGTGAGCTTCATGAAGGCGCCGGTGCCGCTCTGGCCCGGCACGGTCTGGCGCACCCAGGCGTCGCGCACCTCGACCGCGGCGACGCCCGGCGGCAGCACGTCGAGGCGGGYCGCTGGATAGTCCAGCTTGGCGCTCGAGCCGGCGACCGGCAGCTGGGCCCAGTCGGCGCTGCCGACATCGCACCTCTGCAGCACCTTGAAGTAGAGCGGGCCGGGCTTGTCGGTGAGCTTGCCGCGGACGAAGAACTCGGCCCGCTCGGTGGCAGGCAGGGCGGCCTGCGCGGAGTCGGCCTTCCAGGACACCTCGCGCGGCGTGGCGGCCAGCGTCCAGCCGGCGCGCACCTGCGCCTGTGCCAGCGTGAAGCCGTCGGGCAGCTGGACCTGGATCGCGGTGGTGGCCTTCGCGTCGGTGCAGGCATGGCCGACGCGGAAGGCGGCGTCGTACTCGCTGCCGGCCGCGGCGCCGCCAGCGGGCAGGGTGACGTGGGCCAGGGCGGCGGTGCTGCCGAGCGCGGCGCAGGCGGCGAGTGAACGGATGTGGCGGGCGGTGGTCATCAGGATCTCCTTGTATCGGGGTTCAAAGGTCCCAGCGCAGTTCGGCCGTGTACGTGCGCTGCGGGTAGGGGTGGAAGTTCCAGTACTGGTAGTTGTTTGCATTGTCGATACCGAAGGCGGCCGACCATTGCTTGGCGATCTGGTAGCGCACGCGCAGGTCGACGGTGAAGTACTTGCTAGCACCGGTGTAGGCGAAGCCGTTGACGTCGCTGTTGTCCAGCGTGGAATATTGCTTGCCGCTGTAGCGCGCGGCCACCGTGAAGGCCCAGCGCGCGTCGGGCTTGTAGGTTGCGAAGGCGGTCGACCGCCAGCGAGGCACGCGCGGTTGCCACTTGCCGACGCTGGCCGGGTTGCTCGGGTTCGCGATGGTCTTGGAGTCGGCGAAGGTCAGGCTGCCGCCAAGCTCCAGCCCGCGCATGAGCACATCCTGCCCGGTGTAGGCCAGCTCGAAGCCGGTCGTCCGGACCTTCGCGATGTTCTGCACGCGCGAGACGGTGGCTGAGCCGGGAATGAGCTGGCTGAAGATCGCGTCGTCCGTCGTCTCGTGGAACAGGGTGGCACGGGCCAGGCCATTGCCAAGGTCTCTTTCGGCCGAGAGTTCGCTGGTCCAGGATTTCTCGGGCTTCAGGAAGGGATCGTTGATGAACGACAGCGCACCGCCCGTCGTGGCGCCGTACAGCTCGCCCACGGTCGGGAAACGCACCGCACGCCCCAGCGACCCCTTGAGCACCGTGTCGTCGGTCAGCTGGTAGGCCAGCGCCGCCTTGGGTGACACGTCGGACTGGCTGCGCGGCGCGTACGCAATGGCACTGGTTGCGACCTGAGTGAAGCCGTTGTCGGCCTTCCAGTCCTCGTAGCGCAGGCCGAGCACGGTCTTCCACTTCGGCGTGAAGGACCAGGCGTCCTGAACCCAGGCGCTATAGGTCTGGCTGTCGCCGCCGACGTTGCTCACCAGTGTCGTGGGCGGGCCGTCCAGCCAGCTGCCGAAGACGTTGCGCTTTAGGATCCCCAACTCGTAGGCGGCGCGCCCGACGCCGAAGTCCACGATGTGCGCGCCGCCCACCCCCTGCGGGCGCCAGGTGCCGCGGGCCGCGAGCGTGTTCCAGCCGGTGCCGCCCTGGTCCTGCAGCGTGCCGGCGCCACCGAAGGCCGCCTGCGGCAGCGCGATGGTCGGCTGGCGCTGCTGGTCGGTCGAATAGTCATACAGGCTCGCGGCCACCTCCCAGTCCCACTCGCCCCGGGTATTGCTCTTGACCGACAGGCCGTGCATGACGTGCGTCTGCTGATCGTTGGTGATCGGAAAGGCCGTCGGTGCGAGCGTGAAGCCGCGTCCGAGGATGTTGATGGCACCCGTGTACACCGGCATCCCGGCGGCGTCGCTCAGGTAGGTCGCGGACCGGCCCTCGGCGGTGTTCTGCCACCAGCCGAGTGTGTAGGTGGCGCGCACCGTGGGCGAGAAGTCGTAGGCCAGCTTGAGCTTGGCGTGGTCCTGGATGGTGTGGTACTGGGTGCCGGTGCCCAGGATGTACCAGGGCGTGTTGGTGGTGTTGAGCCCCGGCACGAAGCCCACCACCGGCGTGCCCGCGCGCCCGGGCGTGCCCGAAGCGACGGTGGCGGTGGTGAAGGTCAGCGGCTGGCCTTGGCTGTCGGTGCGGTTCACGTCGATCCACCAGGACCAGTCGCCGCTCTTGCTGCCTATCGAGGCGCTGGTCTGCCAGCTGTTGAAGGTCTGGTGGGTGTTATACAGGTCGGAGGGCTGGGAGGCGAAGCCGGCCTTCACGTGCGCCTCGAGCTGGGTGGGCATGCGCGTGACGTAGTCGACGACGGCGCCGGCGGAGTTGCCCGGGTAGGCGGCCGAGAAGGGGCCGTACATGACGTCCACGCGTTCGATCTCCTCTGGCGTCACCAGCCCCCAGCGCGGTGCGTAGTTGCTGCCATTGGCGATGCCGTTGCCCAGGTAGTTTGACAGCAGGATGCCGTCGGCATAAACCGCCGAGCGCGCGCTGTTGCCGGTGCCCGAGGCGCGGGTGGAAAGGATCGCGTGGTTGTAGTCGCCGATGTAGCGCTTGCGCACCAGCAGGCTGGGCAGGTACTTGAGCGCATCCTCGCTGTCGGTGGCGTTGATGCGGGTCTCGATGTCCTCCCGAGTCACGCCCTCGATGGTGGTCGGGATCTGGGTCGGCAGCGAGCTCGGCTGGCCGCCCGTGACGGTGACGACACCGAGCGAGCGCGTGCGCTCGGGGGCCTCGTCGGCCGGGCGCGCGCTGGGCGCGACCTGCGCCAGGGCAGGCAGGGCCCACCAGAGAAATGCGGCGCCCAACGCGAGCGACAGCACGGTCTTGTTCATGGGAAGAAACTCCTCGGCATCCCCCGGGGTGCCGACGCATTGCTGGAAAAGCGCGGCGGCGCACCCTTCGGGGCGCCGCCTGCCGTCAGGTCGAAAGCAAGCTCAGGAGCGAGGCGGCCCGCGCGCCGGCAGCGGCGCGGCGGTGGCCGCGGCGATGCGCGCGGCCGGAATCGACTGCAGCGCACGGCCCAGGGGACGGCCCAGGGG
>NZ_JBFUIU010000604.1:0-5514 GCF_056401695.1 Variovorax sp. P4_D9 | reverse complement strand
GTGCGTATCTCTGGCGAATTTGGCCGCCCCATCGCGACAGCGAAACAGGCACGAGAGATCATGAAGATCGGGGTCTTCTACGAAACGACGGAAGAGACGCTTCAGGCCAATGGCTTCGCGCCCAATCGTAACGGTGGCAATCAGGGATTCCTGCGCAAGCCGACCTGAAGCCTCAGGGGGCTCACATTTGAAGCCCCCATTTTGGCCAACAAATTGCGGAACTAGCCAAAAGCCGAACGCAGTCACGCGCCAATTGGCGCGGGAGTTGGGTTGCCACGCAACAAACATTGGCACCTTGGCGCGTAAAAGTCAAATAGATGCGCTTGGTAATGTCGGTGCCAATGCGCCTTTGCGTCTTTGCGAACGCGAACCTTGATCAAGGAAACAATAGATGACTACATCATTGACCCGTAGAGAGCTCGTACTTGGAGCGGCAGCATCTCTGATGAGCAATTTGGCTGGCGCTCAGGGTAGCAACAGCTGGCCATCACGCCCCATTAAAGTCATCGTGCCAGGGGGAGCAGGCGGGGTGTTGGACGCTATGGCGCGGAAACTCTACACCAGACTTGGTGCAACGCTGGGCCAGCCATTTGTCATAGAAAATCGTACTGGCGCGAATGGATTGATTGGTACCTCCGCGGTCAAAACCGCTGCACCAGATGGCTATACGCTTTTGCATAGCACAGCATCATCAATGGTGATGGCTGAGGCATTGAACCCAGACGTTTCGGTTAAAACTTTGCGAGACCTGGAGCCCGTGGCGCTATCTTCAGTAGGTGGCGTGCTGCTTGCGGTGCACTCTTCCGTACCTGCGAATACGCTCTCTGAACTGGTTGATCTGCTGCGAAGCGATCCCAAGTATCAATCCTATGGAAGTTGGGGTGTCGGTTCGAATGGACACCTGACGATGGAGTGGATTAAGCAACGAACAGGCTTGACCATCAATCACATCCCCTATAAAACATCGCCTGCGTTGCTGACGGATATTGTCTCCGGCGTGATTCCGATTGGCTGGGTTGACGTGGTTTCTCCGTTGGGCTTTATTGCGCAAGGGAAGCTGCGCGGCATCGCATTGTCAGGCACAGTTCGCAGCCCTAAACTGCCTGATATCAAAACACTTTCCGAGCAAGGCTATCCATTTACTGCCACGGGTTGGCAAGGTGTTTTTGCACCAAAAAATACGCCATCGGGGCTACTTGAGCGTCTGCATGCAGCCATCAATCATGAATTGGTGCAGCCAGATTTCGGGGAATCACTTCGCCAGATGAATATCCCACCTGCAACCCCCGTGAGTCGTCAAGCATTCACGCAAATGATAGCGAATGACCTGGTTGCCTGGCGGAAGGTGGTCGTAGACGGAAATATCAAGCCAGATTGAGAGATCATGAAGATTACCTCTCACGTTGACAAGATAAGTCGCCTTCTGCAGCTCCGCGATCGACTCGACCCCCTTCCAGATTTTGAACTCTGGTATTGGACGTGCCTTACAGCGGGAACCAACATCTGGAACACCTCGCTGCATGCGACAGGATTTACCAGCGAAGATCGCGCTTTTTCCACGATCCCCGGTGTGCACGTCGTACCTCAGAGCGACGGAAGCTACCGCAGGGAACTACGCGGTCCGGGTGATGTGAGTCATGTCGGCTGGCCCGCCATTCCCGGCGACATGCCAGAGCCCATCCAGCGCTTGGAGGCAGCATTACATGCACTGGAAGAACACCGTGATCCTTGCTTGCGCGGAGATCGCACTCCAACTCAAGCAATTGTCGATGACTGCAATCTCGCGCTATCGCAAGCAATATCCGTCTACGAAGCATTGGTCCGTCAGGACATACATCTATGATCCCAGGAAATCACCGCGATAAAGCAGAACGAATTGAACGATCCCTTGCCAAGCTCACTGACTCAGATTGGGAAATTCGGATTGAGGCTGCCATGCTTGCAGGTACGCACTGGGTCAACTATGTGTTGCATAAAAGTGGCGTAAGTGAGATGTCAGAAGACATGGTGCATGCATCCATGTGCACAGTCAGCGTACTTCGCAAGTACAAGCTTGCCGAGCCTGATTTGATCGCACGACTTGAAGAAATCGAGGAACTTCGCCCTCAGTTCGTCCGCGGAGACATGGACGGAGGTGCGGACGCTGCGAACAGAGCACTCGAGTTGCTGGATTTGATAGGAGAACAAGCGCGAAAAATTACCTGAGCCAATACAGCGACGACGAAGCCACTATCTACAGACGATTGGACGATTCAGTCCCGTATTCGCCAAAAGCGGCCATATCAGCGGCTTGTTTACTCCACTGCGAGGCGCTGCAGCCGAAAAGACTGCGGAACCAATGACTGAAGCTGCTGAGCCTGGAGAAGCCCAGCAGCTCGGCCACCTCGCTAAGCGGTAGGTCACTCTCGCGCAAATGGCGCTTGACCAGATCCGATCGCACTTGGTCGAGCACGCGGCTGAAGGCGAGACCTTCCGCATCGAGTTGACGGTACAGCGTACGACGATCGACGTGCAGGAGCCGTGCAACCTCCTGAGCACTGCACGTGCCACTAGGCAGCAGTGCCAAGATGATTTGGCGACAGGCTTCTTGCGCGCTTTCACTCCGATCCTTTAGGGCCGCTTCCAAGTATTTGCGCGCGAATCCCGCCGACACTTGATCTCCGAGCTCGCGCGGCTTTGACAGGTCGATCGCCATGCAGACCAAGCCGTTGAATTCCTGATTGAACTTGACGTTCCTTCCGAAGAATGCCCGATGTGCGGAGACGTCCTTAGGTGGGCGATGTGTAAAGCAGACTTCAAGCGGTTGCCAATGCGGTCCGATTAATTCGCTCAGCATGCGAAACGTGCCGCCCACGGCGAGTTCCATCGACTGTCGCATCGCCAGCCCGGGGCTTGGTAGCAAGTCTTCCCGGATGATGACCACGCTGGCAGTGTCTTCAACTCGGATAGTCAGCGAGGTGTTCACCAGCTTCAGGTAGCGGCACAGAGTGTCGAGGGCATCCCTCGGTGTGGGCTCCTCCCTCAGCACGAGGCTGATAGGCCCGAGGGCGGAAAGCTTGCGCTTTGCCGCAAGACGCAGCGCCAGATCTTCAGTCTGCGTGGCACGGGCGGTGATCTCCAGCAACTCGCGCGCGGCATCTCTCGAGATCAGCGTCTCAGGGTCTTCGAGTAACTTCGCCTCCAACCCCACGGCTCGCATGAACACATGGGGGTCCCGCCCGAGCGACTCCACCAACTCGACGTAGCCGCTCAAGGTGGYGCTGCGCATTAGTCGAGAGATTTGTCTCATAGGCTCACTCATTTGGCCGATTTTGGCACTGACCTTGCCCCCGAGAAAGTATTCCGGATGAGGTGAGCTTGCCCCTGCTTCACCTATCCCATATGCCCAGCGGTTGGTTCATACGCAACGTCAGCACCGAACGTCGTGCCGGTCCGGCCTCCCTCAACAAACCGAAGGTGGAAATCGGCTTGGGCGGTAGCGGTTAGAAAACGGGTGGCAACTAGCGACCAAGACGGGTTCACGAGTGAACGGCTCCGTGACTGCATCGGCAATGGCATTGTCGAGGCAACGGTTCAACGTGCGGAATTCGTCGACGGAGAACGGGGCATCGCGCTCGACCGCGAGGTCCGTGATGGCTTGGCAAAGGTCGCCGGAGTCATGGACCACTTGGCCCACGGAAAAGCCGCGCCCCAAGAGCTCCTTGCCGTGCGCAGCGGCGCTCAGGCCCATTTCGGACAAAGCTGTGGCGCCACCACCTGCGGCACCTGAGATCCTGAAGCAGTTCCCGTCGACCTCACCGTTCTCCAGTGCTTCCAGCGTTCTCATCAACTGGTTCAGGAACATCGGAATGCCGTTGGCGAGTTGCGCCTCCGTAGCGGCTCGCCTGGGCCTCTGTGCGACCTTGGCCTTGCACCGCTCGATCAGACGTCCCGGTTGTTGGATAGGAATCGATGCACGTTGTCCTCCATCAGTGGCCACCGAGTCTAACGCCGCCGAAGGAGCGTCATTTAGAGCAGACGAAGGACATTCCCTCGACGACGCCAAAAGTCAGACCCCTGAAAGGGAGGACGAGTTTCGCAGACTCGGCGCCGTGAGACGCGCCGATGAGACCTAAACCGATTGAAGCGTTCTCGTCGTGCGTGAGGCCTCGCGGATACTCTTCTCGCGCGCCCGCGCTGCGTTCAAGACGGACTCAACTGACCAAGCGGCCAGTGCAGTTGCGTGGTCATCCATCGCGGTGCAAAGGGCCTCGTCCAACACTGGCGTCAGACCGTCCAAAAGTCTTGTCTCGGCTGCGAGCACAACCATGCGGTGCACCGCGCTGGGGAGCCGCCTTCCGTTCAGATAGTCAAGGATCAGAGTGTCGGCGGCGAATAAGGAAAGCGACATGCATCGGCCCATTCAATATGACGACAGCGTATTGGCGCGCGCCATCGGCGTCTGTTCGATGCCGCACGTCAACCGTGCCCCCGCGGCATCGGCCCAATCTTGGGCAGCCGCCAAGCCATTGCGCGCTGAGACCGCGCTATCCCTTGGCCCTGAATCACCATAAGTGGAGGCCAGGACTCGGTCATCGCCACCGGCGCTGCAGTCAAAGGCTTCGTCGCTTCGACGACGTCCTCATAGCCCCACTCGCCCGGAGGTTCTGCCGATTTCGCGCGAGGAAAATAGTCCGCCGAGTTTCCTGGCGCCCGGGTGCGTATTCCTGAAGTGGCCCTGCCGCTCGCAGTGACGCACATCACCCTGGCGTGCCCTGCATAGGTCTCTCGGCCCCGCTGATTCAGGGTGGGAGGGACGTCTAACTCAATCAGCTTGGCGGCTCGAAGCACGCCGCATCTAGCGATGTCGTCGTCATCTTCGAAGGTGGTCGGTAGGGTGCGGAACAGAGGCGTTCAAGTAGTCGCATGGGCATCCCATCTCCTGGAATTTGATCAATCAGAATCGGCGGGGCCCGCGGACCGGAGCGCTTCAGGACCGTCGCGCACAGCAGCGTGCCCACGGACGCGGGCGACAAGGTCCGGTCCTTGACGAGCGGCTTTTACAGGTTGCGGTCCGCTGACCACGCACGGCTGCGGCGGCCGGGTCACTTTGCCCGGATTCGGTTTCCCACATGGCCTCGAGGGGCTGCCTGCGCCAAGAGAATGGGACAGTCCCGGCATCGAGGATCCACCCATGATGGGAGGGCGCCGAAGCCACCTCTACCAGCGCCGGATGACTGTCGATTTGCAGTATGAGCCGATGCATGGTTCTTGTCTGTGCGCCGCCGCACGGCTCGTTTGTGCGATAGCGAACATGGTTATCGGTTCAAGTGCCTATACTTGATGGGGCCGTGCTCACGAGCACACCCAAGGTCATCCCCGACCCCAGTATTCCGGAGCAAGCCATGGCCTTTCGCCCCGAACCGAGAAAGAATCGCCTACTTGGCGCACTGCCCGATGCCGAATGGCAGCGTTGGCTACCGCAACTGGAAGCGGTCGAGATGCCGCTGGGCCAGGTGCTGTATGAGTCGGGTA
>NZ_JBFUIU010000603.1:0-5515 GCF_056401695.1 Variovorax sp. P4_D9 | reverse complement strand
GGAAATGGACCATCAGCAGCGTGGTGGCAATCGACGACACCACCGCCACGGTGGCGGCCAGGCCGCTGCCCATGAKGTCCTTGGCCGCGTACTTGGCCAGCGCACCGCCGGTCAGCGGCAGGCCACCGAGCCCCAGGGCGATGACCGCGGCCGGCAGCAGCATCGGCCACAGGTGCCGGCGGCCGGTGCTGGGCCAAGGCGAGGATCGGCGCTATCAGCAGATGCGCGAGCGCAATCAGCCCCATTTCGGGCTCAAGAGCCTCTGCCTGGTATTCGGCCTGCAGGCCCTGCTGGCGTGGATCGTCACGGCACCGCTGCTCGGCGGCATGGCGGGCACCCGTCCGTTCGCCTCGCTCGATGCGGCCGGTGCGGTGCTGGCTGCCTTCGGCATCGCCTTCGAGGCCATCGCCGATGCGCAGATGACGCACTTCAAGTCGAGCCCGACGCAACGCGGCCGCGTGATGGACCGCGGCCTGTGGCGGTACAGCCGCCATCCCAACTACTTCGGCGAGGCCTGCGTCTGGTGGGGGCTGTGGCTGATGGCGATGGCGGCCACGGGCTGGGCCGGGGCCTGGACCACGGTCTCGCCCGCGCTCATGACGCTGCTGCTGCTGCGCGTGTCYGGCGTCAGCCTGCTCGAGAAAGACATCGCCGAGCGCCGACCCGCCTACTGGGACTACATCGCGCGCACCAACGCCTTCCTTCCGGGTCGGCCGCGCAAGGACCGCGCCCGGTCCTGACAACCCACCTACATCCCGACCAGCGAGCCCATCATGCGCGCCAGCGCGCCCTGGAACAGGACCCGCCCCTCGACCGAGGCGAGGCAGATGCACTCACCGGCCGCCAGCACCTTGGGCTGGTGATGAATGTCGCCATCGGTCTCGTCGAAATCGCCCGGACCGAACAGCGCCCGCCCGTCGTGGAACGACCCGTGCAGCACCTGCGTCAGCTCGCTCTGGCTGTGGGTGTGGAAGGGCAGTTCCTTGCCGGCGCCGATGCGCAGCAGGAAGACATTGGCCGCGGCGTCGTAGGGCACGGTGACGCGGCTCCATCGCATCCCGGGCCCGAGCCAGCGCCAGGGCGTTGCGCTGCAGCCCCACAGCGCGCGGGGCCAGGCCATCCCTTCGGGCAGCGCCGGCCGGCTGATGCGCCGCACCGTTGGCCGCACGGCCGGCGCCTTCGGCGGCGCATCGATCGCGGCCAGGGCCTCGGCCAGCGCCTGCGACGGGAGCACGGCAGGCGCCAGTTCTTCCAGCATGGCACCGCCGACCGATTCGAGTTCGCGCAGCCGGGCGCGGCAGTGGGTGCAGCCCTCGACATGGCTGTCCACCAGCAGGGAATGCCCGCTGGAAAGGGTGCCGGCCGCCTGGGCCAGCAGGAGTCCGTCGTCCGGATGATGGAGGATCATGGTTCAAGCTCGTCGAGCATTCGACGCAGGTGGTTCACGGCAAGCCGCACGCGTGACTTGACGGTGCCGAGCGGAATGCCAAGGTCATTGGCAATGCGGGCATGCGGCCGCTCTTCATAGAAGGACAGGTGCAGGACCTGTGCCTGTTCGGCCGGCAGCCGGGCGAAGGCCTCGCGCACGCGGCGCTCCCGGCGGCCGGCGCGCAGCTGCTCGTCGAGCGCGGGCGCGGTGTCCGGCAGCTCGGTGCCGTCGTTGTCCTCGCCATCGATGAAACCGGCACCGCCCTGGCGCCGGAAATGGTCGACCCGCAGGTTGCGCGCGATGGTGAAGATCCAGGTCGAGACGCCCGCCTGCCGCGGATCGAACATCGCGGCCTTGCGCCAGACGCTGATCAGGGTCTCCTGGGCCAACTCCTCGGCCAGCCCCTCGGCACTGCCGCCGCGCATCAGGTAGGCCTTGATCCTCGGCGCGAAATGGCGGAACAGCACGGCGAAGGCCTGACGGTCCCCGTGCCGGGCAACGGCGAGCATCATCTCGCTGAGTTCTTCGCTTGTCGGCATCGCGCCCCGGTTCTGATGCAGCGTCAGGATCGACCGGCCGGGCGGCCTGGCCAACACAGGCCTCGCGGCCGCTGCGGAGGACTGTCGCACGGTGTTCATGGCCTTGATACGCAGCTGCCGCGAAATTAGATCACAGCGATTCCGGCAAAGTAATCCAAAGTCGGGTCAGATCACGTAGAAGAGCCAGAACCACGTGCCAGGACCCGCTGTTCCATGAGAACCGATCTCCCGACGGTGCTTCAGCCGCCCGCGCCACCGACCGGCCGGTGCTCGACATCACGGTCATCGGCAGCGGCATTTCGGGCCTGTCCGCGGCCTGGCTGCTGTCGCAGAAGCACCGGGTCACGCTGTTCGAGGCCGATGGCCGGGCCGGTGGCCACAGCCACACGGTCGAGGTGCCGGCGCTCGGTGGGCCATCGCCGTCGACACCGGCTTCATCGTCTACAACGAGGCCGCCTACCCGAACCTGAGCGCGCTGCTGGCCCATCTCGAGGTGCAGACCCAGGCCTCGGAGATGTCCTTCGCGGTCAGCCTCGACCAGGGCGCGCTGGAGTATTGCGCGCGCGCATCGACGTCGGACTCTTCACCTTCTCGCACGCATCGACGAACTGATCCGTCGCACGCCTGGCTGCGTATCAGGAGCAGCCGTTGCGCGTTTCGTGGCGGCCCCATCCCAACAGGAGCACTCCATGCAGATTCATTTCAATCGCGCCGCTTCCATCGCCCTCGCGGTCTCGCTCGCCGTCGGCGCGACGTCGGCCATGGCCCAGGTGATGGTCGGCGGCGCGCCGATGCTGCCGACCAAGGACATCATCGACAACGCGGTGAACTCCAAGGACCACACCACCCTGGTGGCGGCAGTCARGGCCGCGGGCCTGGTCGACACGCTCAAGGGCGCGGGTCCGTTCACGGTCTTCGCGCCGACCGACGAGGCCTTCGCCGCACTGCCGGACGGCAGCGTCGACATGCTGCTGAAGCCCGAGAACAAGGGAAAGCTCACGACCATCCTGACCTACCACGTGGTGCCCGGCAAGGTCGACGCGGCGACCCTGTTGAAGCAGATCAAGGACGGCGGCGGCATGGCCTCGCTGAAGACCGTGGCCGGCGGCGCACTGACCGCGAAGCCGGGCAATGGCAAGGTCATGATCGTCGACGAGAACGGCAACGCGGCCACCGTGACCATCGCCGATGTCGTGCAGTCGAATGGCGTGATCCACGTCGTCGACAAGGTGCTGCTCCCAAAGTGAGGAGCAGGCGCATCCACCCAAACTAGGCCGGCGCCGGGATCGGCAGGTCGTCGAAGCGCCGGAACTCCTGCAGCGAGAAGCTGCTCTGCACCTGCCTGACGCCCGGCAGGCGGTGCAGCTTGAGGGTCAGCAGCGTCGAATAGGCGTCCAGGTCTTCCGCCACCACCATCAACAGGAAGTCCGCGTTGCCCGTGATGCCGTGGAACATCACGACCTGCGGGATCGCCAGCACAGCGTCGACGAACTCGGTCGAGCGCGACTCGTTCTGGAAATCGATGCTGATGCTGACGAAGGCGACTACCCCATAACCCAGCGCGCGGCGATTCAGCCGCGCGTGGTAGCCGTCGATCAAGCCCGACTCTTCGAGCCGCTTGATGCGACGCCAGCACGGCGACTGCGAAAGGCCGGTCATCTGCGCCAGCTCGCCGGTGGTCAGCCGGGCATTCTGCTGCAGGGCCGCGAGCAGCTGGCGGTCCATTTCATCGGCTTTGATGTGCATAAAAAATCCTTGATATGACCCACAAGAGACAAAATTATGCGCAAACCAAAAACTACTTGGCTTGGCGATCCGCCAATCAAAGAATCCGGGCTTCGATTCACCCTTCCGATATTCCTTCATGACCGCACCCTCCGCCTCGCTGTTCAGCCATGTCCCGCCCTACGAAGGCGATCCGATCCTGTCCTTGATGGAAGCTTTCCAGGCCGACCCGCGCCCGAACAAGGTCAGCCTCAGCATCGGTGTCTACTTCGACGATGAAGGCCGGCTGCCGGTGCTGCCCTCGGTGCGCCGCGCCGAGACCGCCCTTCTGCAGGAGATCGGGCCGCGCCCCTACCTGCCGATCGAGGGCATCGCCGATTTCCGCGCCGCCGTCCAGCGCCTGCTGTTCGGCTCCACGCACGAGGCCGTGACCAGCAGCCGCATCGCGACCCTGCAGACGCTCGGCGGCTCCGGCGCCCTCAAGATCGGGGCCGACTTCCTGCGCCGCTACTTTCCGGGCGCCGCTGTCTGGGTCAGCGACCCGACCTGGGACAACCACCGGGCCATCTTCGAAGGCGCCGGGCTCGAGGTGCATACCTATCCCTACTACGACCCGGCCACCGGCGGCCTCTCGTTCGACCGCATGCTGGCTTGCCTCGACGCCATGCCGCGCCACAGCATCGTGCTGCTGCACGCCAGCTGCCACAACCCAACCGGCGTCGACCTGACGCAGGCCCAATGGAAGGCCCTGATCCCGGTGCTGCGCGAGCGCGCGTTGATTCCATTCATCGACATCGCCTACCAGGGCTTCGGCGACGGCCTCGACGAGGATGCCTTCGCCCTGCGCGCGCTGGCCGACGCCGGCATCGCCTTCTTCGCCGCCAACTCGTTCTCGAAGAACTTCTCGATGTACGGCGAACGCTGCGGCGGCCTCAGCGTGGTGTGCGAGAACCGCGCCGCGGCCGAGACCGTGCTGGGCCAGTTGAAGGCGACCGTGCGCCGCAACTACTCGACCCCGCCCACGCACGGCGCCCGGGTCATCACCCGCGTGCTGCAGGACCCGGCGCTGTTCACGCTCTGGACCGACGAGACGGCCGCCATGCGCAAGCGCATCCGCGCCATGCGCGAGCGCCTGCTGGCGGTGCTCGACGAGAAGTTCCAGGGTCGGCGCAACTTCGGCTACCTGGTCACGCAGCGCGGCATGTTCAGCTACACGGGCCTCGGCGAAGCGCAGGTGGCGCGGCTGCGCGACGAGCACGCTGTCTACCTGGTGCGTTCGGGCCGCATGTGCCTGTCGGGGCTGACCAGCGCCAACGTGGACCACGTGGCGCAGGCGATGGCCGCAGTGCTCGCGTGAAGGAGATCGTCGACACCGGCCTGCCGGCGCTGGCGCAGCCCTTCTCCTGGGCGGTGAAGGCCTCGGGCCTGCTGTTCACCGCCCACGGACCGGTGCGCCCCGACGGAAGCATCGACACCGGCGCCATCGAGGACCAGGCCCGCCTGACCTTCGCCAACCTGCGGCGCGCGGTCGAGGCGGCCGGCGGCAGCCTCGGCGACGTGACCCAGGTGCTGATCTACATGACCGACGTCCAGGACATGCCGCGGATCGACGCCGTGTACCGCGAGTTCTTCGCCGCGCCCTACCCGAACCGATCGAGCATGGGCGTCTCGGGCCTGGTGGTGCCGGGCATGAAGATCGAGGTCGTGGCCTACGCGGCGATCGCTTAGGACCTGCTCAGACCGGCGCCGGGCCGCCCCAAGGSGGYCTGCGCCCCCTCGSGSGGCAGCGAGTACAYGAAGTGACGAGCGTGGGGCTCAATCC
>NZ_JBFUIU010000602.1:0-5522 GCF_056401695.1 Variovorax sp. P4_D9 | reverse complement strand
GGTGCTGCTGCGCGGCGGGGCGGCGGCCAGCGCGCGCAGCAGGTCGCGCGGCGTCTGCGCGGCCTCCATCGCGGCTTCGGGCATGCGCACGTCGAACGCCTGCTCGAGCCGCAGCATCAGTTCCATCCGCGCCAGGCTGTCGATGCCAAGCATGCGCTGCAGGTCATCGTCCAGATTCGGTGGCGCTGGCTCGTCGCCGCGCAGTTCATGCAACAGCGCCTGGATCACCGACGTCAAGCGCGCCGGTGTCACCTCGGGTCTGACCGACGCGGCCGGCCTGACGGCAGTGTCCGACACGCGAAAAGCAACGCCTCAGCGTCGCGTGGCGAGGAAGCCGATGACGAGGCCCACGGCCGCCGCGATGCCGATGGCGCTGTAGGGGTGATGGTGCACGACCTGGTCGGTGCTTCGCGCCGCATCGCGTGCCTTGTGCAGCGCATTGCCCTGCAGGTCGTCGAGCAGCGTACGAAGCTTTTGAAGGGTCTCGCTCATCGTCGCTGAAGAGCCGTCCTGCTCCGGCGCCCCGAGGTTCTGCGTCGTATCGTTCATGGATCGGCCTTTCGTGGATGGTTGAAGGATGCTTTCATCGTAGGCATGGCAACATCGGGCCCCTTGACCTGCATCAAGGGGTAAAGCCCCTCCCCCTTGCGCGTTCCTGGCGCCGTGCTACGCGGCAGGCGTTTGAGCCAGCGCAAATCAGCGTTTGAAATCCGGGTTCAAACTGATCTAAGCAGCAGGAGACATCTTGTCGAACATCGACTTCGGGCGGCTTCGCGTCGCCATGGTGGAAGATCAGATTGCAGGCCGGGGCGTGCGCGCCAGAGACGTGCTCGAGGCGATGCACGCAGTGCCTCGCGAGGTCTTCCTGCCGGCGCCGCTGCAGGAGTTCGCCTACGAGGATGCAGCGCTGAAGATCGATGAGGAGCGAACCCTCCCTCAACCCTATCTCGTCGCGCTGATGGCCGAGGCGCTGTCGCTCCGGCAGCATGCGAAGGTCCTTGAGATCGGCACCGGATCGGGTTACGCGACGGCCGTGCTCTGCCGGCTTGCCACAAGGGCCTACAGCGTCGAATCGAACGCCGCATTGGCGGCGAAAGCGGCAGCCATCCTGCACAGCCTGCGATCTCCCCACGTTCAGATCGTGCACGCCGACGCCAACCGGGGTCTGCCGGAGCATGGGCCCTTCGATGCGATCTTCGTGAATCCGGACGGTTCGGACTTCGTCGGTGCGCTGAAGCCGCAGCTTGCGATAGGTGGACGCATGGTTGTATCGGCGGGCATCGATCCGGCGGTTCGGGAGCTGATCCGCGTGACGCGCACGGGCCCCGACGAGTACGCGGTCGAGGACATCGCGGATGTCAGGGTCGCGCCGCTGGATGTGGATGCCGTGCGGATTCAGACGCGTGAGGAAAGGCAGCCCCCGGTCGGATCGCCGGACGCGCGCCTGGCGCGGACCATCGCCGCCGCGTGTGAGCGGTTCGAGACGGTTGAATCCGCGGACCTGGCGCCCTTGGTCGATCGCATCGGCGAAGCCCGGGTCGTGTTGCTTGGCGAGGCGACCCACGGCAGCTCGGAGTTCTATCGGATGCGCGAGCGCATTTCGCGCGAACTGATCTTGCGCAAGCACTTCGACTTCATCGCCATCGAGGCCGACTGGCCGGATGCGGCCCGCATCGACCGTTACGTGCGCCATACCGGTCACCGCCCTTCGCGATGGTCCGCCTTTGCCCGGTTCCCGGCGTGGATGTGGCGCAACCACGAGGTCCGCACTTTTGTCGAATGGCTTCGCGCTCGCAATGCCGGGCGTGCCGAGGGCGACAGGGTCTCATTCCATGGCCTCGACCTCTACAGTCTCTACAACTCGATCCATTCGGTGGTCGGCTACCTGGAAGACGTCGATCCCCCCACGGCGGGAATCGCCCGCCGACGCTATGGATGCCTGACGCCTTGGCAGTCGGACCCGGCCAGCTACGGCCATGCGGCGCTGAACGACCGGTATCTCAGTTGCGAGCCCGAAGTGGTCGCGATGCTGGGCGACCTGCTTCTCAAGGAGCAACGCTATGCCGCACAGGACGGCGAGCGCTTTCTCGATGCCGTGCAGAACGCCCGCCTGGTCGCCAACGCGGAGCGCTACTACCGCTCGATGTACTACGGCTCGCGCGCTTCCTGGAACCTGCGCGACAGCCACATGTTCGAGACCCTGCAGAGACTGCTGGACTATCACGGACCGCGGAGCAAGGCCATCGTCTGGGCGCACAACTCGCACGTCGGCGATGCGAGGGCCACCGAGATGTCCCGACGCGGCGAGCACAACATCGGGCAGCTGTGCCGGGTCGAGTTCGGCGCCGGCGCCTGCCTGATCGGATTCGGGACGCACACCGGGACCGTTGCGGCGGCATCCGACTGGGACGGGCCGATGGAGGTCAAGCCGGTGCGCGCCTCGATGGCCGGAAGCTACGAGCGCCTTTGCCATGAATCGAAGGTCGCGAACTTCATCCTGCCGCTGCGCGGTCCGGCATCCGGGGAGGTGGTGGCAGGCTTGTCGCAKCCACGGCTGGAGCGTGCCATCGGCGTGCTCTACCGGCCCGAGACCGAGCTKCAGAGCCACTACTTCCAGGCCATACTCMCCCGGCAWTTCGACGAGTACATCTGGCTGGACCAGACCCGCGCTGTCACGCCGCTCGGAACCGAGACGATCGAGGGGCTGCCGGACACCTACCCCTTCGGCCTGTGACCGAGGAGTCCTGATGCCGAACCTATTGCGTATGGTGATCGGCCCGAACAGGCTCGAAGGCGAACTGTGCCTGGTGGAGCCGCCGCGCGGCATCGTCGTTTTCGCGCACGGCAGCGGCAGCAGTCGCCGCAGCCGCCGGAACATACATGTAGCCCGCGCATTGCAACGCAGGGGGCTGAGCACCCTGCTGTTCGACCTGCTCACCTCCGACGAGGCCGACAACCGCGTCAACGTGTTCGACATCCCCTTGCTTGCGCAACGGGTGATGGACGCCCTCGATGCCCTGTCCTCCCACGGCCGTCCGATCGGCCTGTTCGGTGCGAGCACGGGTGCGGGCGCCGCGCTGGTCGCAGCGGCGCGGCGCCCGGAGGTCGTGCAAGCCGTCGTCTCGCGCGGTGGGCGTCCCGATCTCGCCGGTGAATCCCTGGACGCGGTTCTCGCGCCGACCCTGCTCATCGTGGGCGGGTCGGACACCGAGGTTCTGGCGATAAATCGCGAGGCCCTCGGGCGTCTGCGCTGCGAAAAGCGTCTCGAGGTCGTGCCGCGCGCCACGCATCTCTTCGAGGAGGCAGGCGCCCTGGAGGTCGTCGCCGAGCTGGCCGGCGCATGGTTCGTCAAGCACCTTCATCCCATCGATTGAAGGCCACATGATGCGCGATCAGCATGTCGGCGCGCTGATCGTCACCAGCCAAACGCCCGAGGGCGACTGCGTGACCGGCATCGTCACCGACCGCGACCTGGTGGTCGATGTCCTGGCGCGCGGCCTGAATGCCAACGGCATCCAGGTCGGCGAGTTGGCCAGCGACAAGCTCGCGAGCGTGCCCGAGGAGGCCGACGTCTCCGCCGCCATCGTCGTGATGGAATCCCATGGCGTCAGGCGCGCGCTGGTGATCGACAGTGCCAAGCATGTCACCGGCATCGTCTCGCTGGACGACCTGATGGACGAATGCGCCAAGGAACTCGCCGGCCTGGCGAGGGTGATCCGCAGCGGCATCCAGAGGGAACTGGCCGAAACGAACACCGCCCCACCGCCGCAGAAGCCCCTGCCCTTGCGCTTCCCCGCGACGGGCACCGCCGGCTGGAGCTCCGTCCAGGCGCCGCATTGACCGGTCCGGCGCCACTCGTCGCCGGGACTGCACATGCCGCTCGTCAATGCCGACGTCGCTGCGGCCTTCGAGGAGATCGCCGATCTGCTCGAGGTGCAAGGAGCCAACACCTTCCGCGTGCGCGCGTACCGCAATGCGGCACACATTCTGGGTGAGCTCGGGACGAACATCAAGTCGATGGTCGAACGCGGTGCGGACCTCGATGCACTGCCGGGCGTCGGTCCCGATCTTGCGAGCAAGATCAGCGAGGTCGTTCGTACCGGGCATTGCGCACTGCTGGACCAGTTGCGCACTCAGTTGCCGCCGGCCGTCACCGAGCTGCTGAAGATCCCGGGGATCGGCGCCAAGCGCGCACGCGCGTTGCACCAGGCACTCGGTCTCCGGACATTGCAGGACCTGCATCGGGCCGCCGAAGCAGGTCACCTGCGCAGCGTGCAGGGGATCGGCCCGAAGACGCAGCAGGCGATCCTCGAGGCCACCGCGATTCGCCTCAAGGCAGCACGGCGCTACAAACTCTCAGTGGCCACCCAGGTGGGCGAAGCGCCGCGCGCTGAACTGGCTTCGGTGCCGGGGGTGCTGCAGGTCGAGGTTGCGGGCAGCTTGCGCCGGCAGCGCGATACGGTGGGCGATCTCGACATGGTGGCGGCCGTCGAGCGCGACAGCCCGGTCATGGACCGCTTCGTGTCGACCGCGGACGGGGCGGCGCATGCTCATCAAGGGACACACCCGAGCCAGCATCGTGCTGGCCAGCGGGCTGCAGGTGGACCTGCGCGCGGTGCCACGCGAGAGCTTCGGCGCGGCGCTGCTCTACTTCACCGGCTCGAAGACCCACAACATCGCGCTGCGGCAGCGCGCACGCGAGGCAGGGCTGAAGCTCAACGAGTACGGCGTATTCCGAGGCGACCGGCGCATTGCGGGCGAGACGGAAGCTTCCGTGTATCGCGCCCTTGGCCTGCCCTTCATCGAACCCGAGCTGCGCGAGCAGCGCGGCGAGATCGACGCGGCGCTGTCGCACAGCCTCCCTGCGCTCGTGCAACGCAGCGACCTGCGCGGCGATCTGCACGCGCATACACGTGAGAGCGACGGTCGCGAGAGCCTCGAAGCGATGGCCGCCGCTGCCCAGGCGCGCGGGCTCCAGTACCTGGCGATCACCGATCATTCGCCGCGGCTCGCGCTGGCCCACGGCCTCGATGCCGGACGGCTCGCGCAACAGATCGACCGGATCGACGAACTCAATGCCCGGCTCCATGGCATCGTGCTGCTGACGGGTATCGAAGTGGACATCCTCGAGGACGGCAGGCTCGACCTGGTCGTCGGTGCCATCCACCATCGCTTCGACCTGCCGCGCGACAAGCAGACCGACCGGCTGCTGCGCGCCATGGACCATCCGTGTTTCAGTATCCTTGCCCACCCAAGCGCGCGCCTGATCGACGAACGGCCCGGCTGCGACTTCGATCTCACGCGCGTGGTCCGCAAGGCGCGCGAGCGCGGCTGCTTCCTGGAGCTCAACGCGCAGCCCGCCAGGCTCGACCTGAACGATGTCGCCTGCCGCATGGCGAAGGACGAGGGCGTGCTGGTGAGCATCGCTTCCGATGCGCACAGTTCGATCGAGTTCGACCACCTTCGCTTCGGCATCGGTCAGGCGCGTCGCGGCTCGCTGGAAGCGGGCGACGTTCTCAATA